>JBGTIE010000266.1:0-5346 GCA_041745855.1 Lysobacterales bacterium
TCAAGGTTCCCAAGGATCGCCGGCAAGCCCAGACTCTCTGGCGCTGGCTGCCCAACATGGCGCGGTATCCGCTCGACCAGCGCTTCTTCCTGGCCCTACCCGACGAGTTGGTTGCAGTCAGAGCGCGTCTGGATGAGGAGATTGCAATCGGCTGAGCACGAAGCCAGGCCGACTCTGTCGGGGCTGCAAGTGGGCGCGCGACTCGCGCATTCCAATGTGGTCTGGAATGACTCGCTTCGTTGCCCGAGTGCAACTCGGGGTTCCGAGTTGCGGTGCTGCCACCAAGGCCGACCGCCAGATGCGCCGCAGCGAACCGAAAGGCCACTATGCCCGTTGTATCTTGGAGAGATGACCGAACCTTTGGCTACACTCGACAATGGCGCAAGCCGTCGGCGCACACCTCCGCGCGGTTGCGCCTTCCGCCTGCTGGTGGCGCTTTCAGGCGTGCTGGCCGTTGCCGCACTGGTGCTGCTCGGGTTTTGGCTACTGTTGCTGAGTCCTTACGGCTACACGCCGCCGGCCGATGCGCCGGGATTCGATGACGCGCGGGCCAAGCCGGTGTTCGTCTACGGCACTTTGCGCAGACCGACCGTGCGCTTTCTGGTCATCGGCCGCGCGGTGGACACGCGCGAGGCTGCACTGCCCGGTTTTCGCAAGGAGCGCCTGAACATCGTCGCTGATCCGCAGGCGCTGATCGAGGGCGAGTTGATGGAGGTGGAGATCGACGAGCTTCGGCGCCTGGACCGCTACGAGCGCCTGGGAGTGCGCTACGAGAGGCTCTGGTTGCCGCTCGCCGACGGCTCTCACGCCTGGGTCTATCGGCGGCTCGCCCTACCTTAGAGTTCTAGCGCGGATGCTTATAATCCTCACAGGCACAAACAGACATGTCCGAATCATCAACCAGACTTGCACAACCGCCCTGGCTGCAAAATGCCCAGGGCGCACCTCGCCGGGTCGGCGTGGAGCTCGAGATGAGCGGTATCGAGCTCGATGACGCGGCCCGCTGTATCGCTGCGCTGTTGTCCGGCAAGATCAGCTCAAAGGGCCGATACGAACGCACCATCAGCGGCGATCCAGCGGGCGACTGGATCGTCGAGCTGGATTTCGACCTGCTCAAACGCATGGGTCGGGAGCAACGCGACCCGGACAGCCTGGTAGACGAGATCGATCGCGGCGCAGAGGATGCACTGGCTTGGGCCGCCGAGTTGGTAGTGCCGCTGGAAGTGGTCAGCCCGCCGTTGCCGCTGGCCGGGCTCGAACTGGTCGAGACGCTGATTCGACGGTTGCGCGAGGCGGGCGCAGTGGGTAGTTCGGACAATCTGGTCTATGCCTTCGGGATGCAGTTCAATCCGGAGCTGCCGGCGACCGATGCGAAGCTGATCACCGCCTGCATCAAGGCCTTCCTGTGCGCCTACGAGTGGCTGCTCGCTCGCGCCGATGTCGATGCGCTGCGCAGCATCAGTCCATATATCAACCCGTTTCCGATCGAGTACGTCAGAAAGGTCATCCACCCCGACTACTGGCCGGATCGGGAAACATTGATCGACGACTACCTGGCTGACAACTCGACTCGCAATCGCGCGCTCGACATGCTGCCCTTGTTCCTGCATCTTGATGAGCGGCGGGTGCGTCGCGTGACCGATGATCCGCTGATCAAACCCCGTCCGACTTTTCACTATCGCTTGCCGAACTGCAACATTCACGAACCCGACTGGAATCTCGCCCAGGCCTGGAATGACTGGGTGCAGGTCGAACGCCTGGCCGCGGATGCCGACGCACTGGCTGAAGTGTGCACGGCCTATCACGCATTCCTGGGCCAGCCACTGAAGCGCTGGTTCGGCGATTGGAATGCGCAACTGGAGAAACGATGGCACGACCAGTAGTGGCGATCACCGGACCACAGCGCGGCGCCTTCGGGCCACGCGCCATGGTGGCGCTGATGGTCTGGTGCTATGGCGGCCGCGTAGTGCAGCTACGACCCGACCAGACGCCGAGTGACCTGAACTACGACGCCGTGGTAGTCACCGGCGGACATGATGTCGAGCCAGTGCTGTACGCGGCCGAGCCGGAGGTGGAGCCCAACTTCGACGCCGCCCGCGACAAGCTCGAACTGGCGGTCATCCACGACGCCCTGGCGCGCGGTCTGCCCCTGCTGGGCATCTGCCGCGGCGCGCAATTGCTCAACGTCAGTCGCGGCGGTACGTTGTTTCAGGAGCTGCGTTCGCGCCGTCAGGCAACCTCGAATCGCTGGACCATCCTGCCGCTCAAGACGCTGCTGCTGGAAGAAGGCAACAGCCTGCTGGGCCGACTGCTGGGCAGCCGCCGCTGCCGCATCAACAGTCTGCACAATCAGGCCATCGACCGGACCGGCGAGGGCCTGAGAGTGACCGCGCGCGACCTCGACGGCATCATCCAGGCGATCGAGGATCCGGCTGCCGGGTTCCTGATCGGCGTGCAGTGGCATCCGGAATTCCTGATCTATCTCAGCCGCCAGCGCGCGCTGTTTGCGGGCCTGATGCGACAGGCGCGAATGCAGATGCAGTCGGCCGGGACGTAGTCCCAGGTCGGTCTGGATCGGACCTGATCCGACTTGACAAGCCCTCCGATACGCGCTTAGCTAAGCCATAGCTAACCTAGGGGTCCGCAGATGACTCAGTCCACCATTCACGAAGCCAAGACGCACCTGTCCAGGCTGATTCAGCGCGCCCTGGCGGGTGAGGAAGTGATCATCGCCAACGCCGGCACGCCGGTTGTGCGGCTGGTTCCCATACTGCCGCAAATCAGGAAGCGCCAGTTGGGTGGCTGGAAGGGACGCGTTTCGATGGCCGATGACTTCGACGCCGAGCTCGAAGATTTCCGCGAATACATGTCACCGTGAGTCTGCTGCTGGACACCCACGTTGTGATCTGGGCGATGGAACAGAACCCCCGTTTGAGTCCCGTTGCGGTCGCGGCCTACAGCGATGGAACCCAGTCATGCTTCGTCAGCATCGCCTCCTTGTGGGAAATGGCGATAAAGGCATCTCTCGGCAAACTCACCTTGCCTGCGTCATGGAGTGATGAACTCCTTCAGCACCTGACTGAAAACGCAATCGAGATCCTGCCTATCTCCCCCGCACACTGCACCCGGGTGGAGCACCTGACCATGCATCACCGCGATCCCTTCGACCGCATGCTGATCGCGCAGGCCATGCACGAGCAACTGAGCATCATCAGCGCTGACACAGCGCTGGATTCCTATCCCATCCAGCGAATCTGGTGACTCGAACGCAAAAGCCGGGCGATGCGAAAACGCATCGCCCGGCAGTAACGCAGTGGTCCCGACTTAATTGGGACTTGAGGTTCCGTCCTCGGAACAGCTTTCGGGCCCTAGATCACCAATGCCGTTGTTGTACATGTCAAGAATGCCGGCGAGTTCGATAATGCGCGGCCGCGGCGCCTGATTGCCACGAAGCGCGCCCACTTGCTGCACGGTATAGGTCGAGAAAAGCGTTTCCGCTTCGCTCAACGCGTCCAGCACCTGAGTCGAAGCCGAAGCACCGTTCAACCCATTGAGTATGGCGGCAATGTAGGAACGGGCAAGCGTGAAGTAGGCATTACCCCGCGGTGGCGTCCACAAGACGTTGATCCAGCTCAGCGGCGCGCCCTTGTTGTCCGTGGCGAGGAAGAAAGGCGTGTCCTCACCGATCAGCGCCCAGGTTGGATCATAGGCAGCCGGTCCGTAGCTGGAATGGGTCTTCCAGTAACCAGGTGTCCGCACGCAGCCAGAACCCTCGTCGCAGTCGCTGCGCACCACCGCGATGGTGGTCGAGTCGGTGAGTTGCGTGCCGCTGTCTTCGGTCACCAGCCTGGCGAGATTCTCGATGTTAAACTCGCAGGCGGTGTCCTCGGTGACCACGATGGGTCCGGTGAACAACCTCACGATGGGCGAATCTCCCGCACAGCCTGTGCCGAGGTCATAAATGTTTCCGAGGTAGTGATCGCTCAGGCTGACGCAACGATCGACATCGGTGCCGGTAGCACCAGATGGTCTGATCTTCAGCGTACCCACGATTTGGTGCGTGCCACCGTTGGTCGTGGCCTGACCGTCAAGCGCATGGTCGAAGTTCGTCTGGACCACCGTGACCGTCCCAATGCGTACTGAATCGTCCGGAAGCTCCAGGGAGAAAGTACAAACCAGGTTGGAACTGGCCGCTATCACGAGGGACGGACAATCAACAGTGACCGCGCCAAGCCCGGAAACAGTCATGGTCACCGACTCCAGTGTGGCCGACTTGACCGGGTTGGTATTGATGATCTCGATCTGGCCGTTGGCACTCATCGCGCTTTCGTCACTGCTGGCCACGGCGGTGATGGTGTAGGGCACGTTGTAGGTCTGCCCCGTCATCATGATCAGTGGCGGAGTTTCCGTATGGCTCTTGGTGATCTGCCATGTCCACGATTGGTCATGGCTGATGGCAACGCTGAGGTTGAGACGCAACACGTGGCAGAACATCCGCGCTTCGGCCGTCGCACTTGCGCCGGTTTCGACAATCGTGGCGGTATTGACCAGTTTGTAGGATTGGTGATCGACACAGCCGTGCATTTCGTTGTAGTCAACCGATCCGCTGGCGCCAAATTCCCATTTGTAGCCGTTACTGTCGGACACATTGACCACTTCGGCAAAAGTGGCGCCCGGATGGCCGGCATCAACGGGTGTCTTGGTCACGCCTACGATATAGCCGAACTCCTGATTGTCTCCGGGATGCATGTCGGCGGTAGCGTGCTCCACCGATTTGGTGATCGACCAGACATACTCTTGTTTTGCGACGGCCGGATCGGCGTAGATACATACACAAAGGGCGAGCGCCCCTGCGGCGATGAAGTTCTGGATGTGGGTGGCGGGCATGGTGCGGTCTCCTGGGTAGTGCGAGCCGGGTGGCCCCGACGTAATGAATGGGGGGCGTTTGACGCGGAACGATCATCGACTGCCTTCAGCCCTCTTTTCTGTTGGCAAGCGCACCCATCCGCGGCTTTTTCTCATTTTCGATCCAGTTTTTTAATATCGGGCAGTATCGCCCCCCTAAAAGGAAGCACCCATGCGCCCCGAAACCCTCGCCGTCCATGCCGGCGCCGCGCCCGACGAAAGCACCGGCGCGATCGCGCCGCCGCTGCACTTTTCCACGACCTTCAGGCATGGCCCCGCTGGCGAACGCGTCGCACACTACGAGTACCAGCGCGAAGCCAATCCGACTCAGGACCGGCTCGAAGCAGCCCTCGCTGCGCTCGAGGGCGGTGCCGCCGCGCTCGCTTTCGGCTCCGGCATGGCGGCGATGAACACGCTGCTCGAGTCGCTGCCGCCCCGCAG
>JBGTIE010000267.1:0-6098 GCA_041745855.1 Lysobacterales bacterium
GCGTCCATGCCCCTTTCCCCGCGTCCTTCGGGTCCCTCGTTCGCCGCGTTCGCGTTAGCGGCCGACAGGTTCCAATCTCCCGCGATCCGCAGAGCCCAACGATGGCGCGGTCGCTTTGCCGTACTTGCGGTTCAACCACCAGGCCGCGGCGATGGCCACGCCGATCGGCGCGGTGAAGGCCAGCAGTTGCAGGCTGCCCGGATCGAGGGACGGCACGGCCTTGCGCAGGCCGATCCCCAGAAAGGCGATGTGGGTGGCGACGCCATTGCCGATCATCGCGCCGTAATGCTCCTTCAGCCACCACTTGGGGTCCTGGTCGGCGCGCCGCCATGCGCGCAGCGCCGAGATTCCCACCGAAACGCCAACCAGTCCGAAGATCGCAAACAGGCCCGAGCCAATATTGAATCCGATCAGCGAGATGCTCGCGCCGGCCATGCCGGTCAGCCCCACCAGCAACCAGTACACGGGCCCGAAGTAGCGGCGGGCGTCGCGCCGGTCGCGGATCGCGCGCCACGAACTCCAGCTCGAAGTACTGACCAGCACCAGCAGGAAGCTCAGGAACAATCCGCTATAGACCTGCCCGCGGGCGAAAATGACGCTGACCATCGGCACGCCCGTCAACACCACCGAGAGCATGGCTGCCAGGTAATAGCGCCCGACCTTGCGATGCATCGGTGTGCCCTTCTTCATCAGCCCAGCGGTCCAGAACAGGATCAGCGCGATGCTGCCGGCGACTACGTGGGCGATGACCGCCATGCGGTAGCTATCCATTTTGACTCCCTCGATTGCGATGCAGCCAGTCTGCCGGCCGAAGATGCCTGGTCGAGGTGCCGGGGGTCATCGATGGCGGGTGCCGGAAGTCACCAATTGCGCTCTCCGGCTTGTTCGCCTCGCGCTGCGCTGCGATGCTGCGGTGCATGCATCCGAATACCCTCCCCGCCCGGCTGACCGGGTTCCTCAGCCCGCTATCGATCGCCGCCTATGTGGCCTGGGCAGTGGTCTGGCTGACGGCCACCGCCAGCATCGCCGCACGTGCACCGGAAATGCTTGGGCCGGCCCGAGCGGCCCTGCTGATCTTCCTGATGGGCTTTGCCCTGACCACCCACAGCCATTTGCAACTCGGCTGGCGATACCTGAGCGGGCTGTTTGCATCGATGACCGTGGCTGCGCTGTTTCTGATCTACCTGCATCCCTTTGGTACCAGCAGCATCCTGATGGTGCTGCTGGCAGCCGTGCTTGCCGTGCACTTGCCCGCCCGCCCCTTGCTGCTGTACCTGTTGGGCATCAATGGTTTCGTGATGCTGGTCATGCTTACACGAACCAACGCGAGCTTGTCCCAGGTCGTGCTGTCGGTATTGGGCTATGGCAGCCTGCAGGCCTTCGCCAGCCTCGTCATACGCAATACTCAGCGGGCCGAGCAGATGGCCAATGATCTGCGCGCGACCAATGCCGAACTGATGACGACCCGTTTGCTGCTGGCCGAGTCGGCGCGCGACCAGGAACGGCTGCGGCTGTCGCGCGAGTTGCACGACGTGGCCGGCCACGGGTTGACCGCGCTGAAGCTCAATCTGGGCGTGCTGGCCCGCGATGCCCGCCAGCCCGACCCGGAGCGGATCGGCGTGTGCGCCGAGTTGGCGGACGAGTTGCTGCAGAACCTGCGCAGTGTGGTGCAGCAACTGCGCGCCGAGCCGAATCCGGACCTGCGCGCCACCCTGCAGCGCATCGCCCTGCCCTTTCCGCGCCCCGCTCTGGAACTGGAACTGGCTGATGAGTTGCCGCCCCTGAGCTTCAGCCAGATCGAGGTGGTGATGCGCGCGGTCCAGGAGGCTCTGACCAATGCGGCCAGACATGGCAACGCGCGCACGCTCAGAGTCAGCCTCGGTTACGCCGACTCGCACCTGCGCCTGCGGATCGAAGACGATGGTCGCGCGCCGGCGCGGGTCGAGTTGGGCGGCGGCCTGAGCGGCATGCGCGAACGCTTCGAGGAACTGGGCGGAACGCTGGCCGTAGGCACCGCCGGAATGGGTGGGTTGAGCCTGCAGGCAAGCCTGCCATTGAACAGCCACGGCGCGCCCGGGTGATTCGGATTGCGCTGGCCGATGATCAAGCGCTGGTGCGCTCGGGATTGCGCGCGCTGCTGGCCGGGTACGCCGATCTTGAGGTGGTGCTGGAAGCAAACGATGGCGCCGCGCTGCTGGAGCAGATCAACGACTCTGAGGTCGATGTGATCCTGTCGGATATCCGGATGCCGGGTACCGATGGCCTGCAGTTGGTGCAGCAGCTGCGGCAGATGGGCAATCAGCTGCCGGTAATACTGCTGACCACCTTCGATGAGGTCGATACCGCGCTGCGCGCGGCCGCGGCGGGCGCCCAGGGCTTTCTGCTCAAGGACGCCTCACCTGAGGATCTGTACGAGGCCATCGTCCGCGTCGCCGGTGGTGAAACCCTGCTCGCACCGGTGGCCACCGACCCGGTCCGCGCCCGCTACGCCTATCGCGATCAGGTACCACCTACCGACACCTTCAACGATCGCGAGATTTCAATCCTGCGTCTGCTCGCCGGTGGCTATTCGAACCGGGAAATCGCGCGCACGATCCATCTCAGCGAGGGGACCGTAAAGAACTACGTCAGCGAAATACTCGACAAGCTCGGCACCCGCGACCGCACCCGGGCAGTGCTCAAGGCGATCACCTTGCGGGTGATTTGAGCGGCTCTGGGCTCTGGTATTCGGAGGAAGTAGGCCGGTTGTAACCCGCGCCGCAGCGTCTGGTCATGCCGCCAACCCGAACGCGAGTCTCAGCTACAGCGATCACCTCGAACCATTCGGAGGAAGTAGGCCGTTGTGACCCGCGCCGCAACGTCTGGTCATGCCGCAAACCCGATCGCGGGTCTCAGCGGCTGCATATGATCACCTCGAACCATTCGGAGTCATGAAAACCAAGAGCATCCAAAGCGGCGCAGAGCGCCGCACTCCAAAGCGCCGCTGAGCCCGATCGGATGGAGCTGACGCTGACGCCCGCGGCCAGCCGCCGATCGGCCACAACGGCCTACGAGATCAACAGCGCTCAACTCAAACTCAACGCCGTATCGCGACCATCCCCAGGGCCAGTACACCGCCGAGCAGGAGCAGCAGGGTCCAGCTTGACAGGACCGGAACCGCCACCACTGGTATACCAACCTGCACCGTCGAGGCGTAGTTGGCGCTGACGAAGCAGCCGAACGCATCGATGGCGGTGATCTGGAACGCAAACGGACCAAGCGTGGTCGGCGTTCCCGCCAACAGGCCAGTCTGCGAATCCAGGGTCAGCCCGTCCGGCAGGCTGCCACCGGTCACGGCGTAGGTGTACGGGGCGTTGCCGCCGCTCGCAACGAAAGTCTGAGCATAAGGCTCGTCGACAAACATCGGCGCAAGCACGGCCGGCGCCAGGCTCAGCGTCGGACAGCCTTGTGCGCCAACCACGATCGTGTAAGGCAAAGAGACGACGCAGAAATTCGCATCGGTGGCAGTGATCGTGAAGTCGAACGATCCGATCGTGGTCAGCGTACCGGCGATCTCACCGGTTGCGCCGTTGAGCATCAAGCCGGGCGGGAGCGCGCCGGCGGTGACGGCATAGGTATAGGGCGCGGCACCGCCGCTGGCGGATACCACTTCACTATAGGGTGAACCCAGTATGCCGTTGGGCAAAGTCATCGGCGCCAGGCTGATCGGCGGACACATGCCCGCCTCGATGATCAGGGTGTAAACCCGCGAGCGCTCGCAGCCTTGGGCGTCAACCGCCGTCAGCGTGAACTGGAAGCTGCCCGGAGCCGTCGGCGTGCCGGAGATTTCGCCGGTGGCAGCGTTCAGCACCAAGCCGGTTGGCAGCAAGCCAGCGGACACGCTGTAGACATACGGCGGCGTGCCGTTGCTGGCGGTGACGCTGGCGCTGTACGCCACGTTCAGGGTGCCCTGCGGCAAGGTGGTGGGCAGCAATTCGATGATCGGACACTGACCGACCAGACATCCGCCGACAGCGTTGGTGTCGAGCGTGACCGCACCATTGCGCGCCAGCAACCGACCCGAGGCACTGGCGCCGGTGGTCGCGGTGATGCTGGACAGGGCCAGGATGTTGCCGGCGAAGGCTGTCCCGGTGCCCAGCGTGGCCGAAGTGCCGACCTGCCAGTAGACCCGGCAGCCATCGCCGCCGTTGATCATGTTGACCGCCGCGTTACTGGCGGTGGTCAGGGTGCTGCCAATCTGGAAGATAAATACAGCATCCGGGTTGCCCTGGGCATCCAGGGTCAAGGTCCCGGTCAGCTGGGCCGAGGTGGAGAAGCAGTACACGCCCGGAGCCAGGGTCAGACCGCCAAGGTCGGTACCGGTCAGCACCGTGCCGCAGGCCTGGCCGGCCGCGTTGTTGTAGGCCACCGTCAGGTCGCTTTGCGCCTGCATCGCAACGGCATTGCCGGCATGCAGCGTGCCGGTAATGCTGCCGGGCGGAAAGCCGGTTACCGAACTGGCCGTACCCGGCCACAGGCCAAGGTCGCCACTCACTACGGTGGCACCGGTATTGGTCACCGCCGAGCCAGCCAGCACCGCGAAATCGGCGGCTGTACCCAACGGAGGCACGGTCTGCGCAAGCGCGGTCGAGCCGGCAGTCAGCAGTGCGAGTACAGCGACGGCTCTGCGCATTGGCGCCCACACCCGATCCATTCCGGTCATCATCAAGCTCCATTCAACCGGGCAACGGCGAATTGCCGTTGTTCCGTGCCCCGAAATGCGCCTCGTCGACGGCCTTCCGTGCCAAGCGCCCGTTTACTTAATCAGTCTTGCGCGAAATGCTGCGCCATGTCTGTGCGACATTGTACAGACTGTTGTAGGTGTGAGTGCTAGATTGTTAATTCTTTTTCAGACTTCGGTATCTGCTGCAGCAGGTCCGTCGTGACCCGCGCCGCATCCTTGTCTCCGTGATGCGACTTTGCAAATCCGTCGACGAGCCGTCAACACCAAGCAGCACACTGCTGGTCCAACGCTCCAGCATGGTCTGGCCAGCTGGCCGCGCCAGCCACACGCACGCGCCGGTCACGACCAAGCACAAGCGCAATCGGCAACCACACTGGGCTGGCCAACAGCAGATTGGCGCCAACCACGACCTTGCCCAGCTGGGCCACAAGCAGTCCAAGAAATCGTTTCGTGGAACATGCACGCGGCAGGGCGGCGATCCAGCCTTTGACAACGAAGCTGCGCCAAATCACCGGGAGCGATTGCCGGAGATTGCGGCTGGTATCGTTGCAAAAATCGTTTCATACTTTGTCTCATGAGCGACGATCCCCGACGCCCCTCGCGCCTGACCGACCTGCTCCGGCAGCGCGGGCCTATGCCTGCGGCTGAGTTGCGGGAGGCGCTCGGGGTCAGTCGTCCAACTCTGTCGCGCGAAGTGGCCCGTGCCGGCGATGGCGTGCTGCACTTCGGGGCCGCCAGGGGGACGCTGTACACCACGCCGCGCCGAATCGGGAGCGAATCTTCCTGGCCACTGTATCGGATCACCGAGTCGTGCACGGTGGAAACGCTCGGCACCTTGCATGCCGTGGGCCGAAGCGAGTTCGCCCTCCGCGCGTGCCGCCCGCTGCCTGCGTTTGCTCCTTCGCCGGAGTTTCGTACCGGCGTCTTTCCCGGCTTGCCATGGTTTCTGGACGACCTGCGTCCACAGGGCTTTCTGGGTCGTCATCTCGCCCACCGCCTCGCCGCCGCGTTGGGATTGCCGCGCGACCTCAGACTGTGGACCTGCGACCACGTCATCGGCGGCTTGCTCCACGCCGGCCACGATCTGATTGGTGATCTGGTGCTGGGGGAAGGCAGTCTGGCGCAGGCCCTGGCGGGCATCGACGAACCGCTCGATGTACTGTCATTCGCCGAGCGCGAGCACGCCTATCCGGAGCGAGCCCACGCTGCACTGAGTGGTGAGCCGGTGGGCTCGTCGGCGGGCGGCGAGCAGCAGAAGTTCACTGCGACACTGCAGGCAGCGGACGGCGTTGCCGCGGTGATCGTCAAGTTCACCGATGCCGGCGGCAATCCGGTCGCTGCGCGCTGGGCCTCGCTGCTGCGCTGCGAAGCGCTC
>JBGTIE010000268.1:0-6309 GCA_041745855.1 Lysobacterales bacterium
GCAGCCGACGACGAGGAGCCGCTGATCCCCGGCCTGCCGGCACTCGACAGCAGCGCGCTGACGCTGGTCTGGCAGGCACTGCAGACCGGAACCGACCGGATCAGCGCAGACGCACCGCCCAGACTGGCCCGCTCCGGTCGGCTGGCTCCCGGCCCGATCGGCGAGCTCGGCTGGGAAGTGCTGCGCGAAAAGGCGCAGACCTTGCTGGATCGCGCCTGCGCATTGGCCCCGTTCGAAGGCGGTCGCCATCAACCAGCGCCGCAGCAGATCAATCTGTCGCTCGCTCAGCGCCGCCTGAGCGGTCAGCTCGACCATGTCTACAGCGATCGCGCCGGAGGCCTGTGGCTGGTTGTGATCAGCCAGAGCAAGACGCTGGAATTCCGGCATCTGCTGCCGTGGTACTTGCAGTGGCTGTGCCTGCGACTGGACCGGCCGGCGGAGATCGGCGTGCACGCGGCCCTGGTCCATCTGCACGACAAGGATGGCGTGCGCATGCTCGGCGCGCATTCGCTGCCGGAAGCACAACTGCGTGGCAGTCTGAGCCGCCTCATCGATGGTTTCGAAAACGCGGCCATGACCGCGCGCCACTACTTTCCACGCACCAGCCATGGCTTTGCCGAGTCCCTTGCCGATGGCGGGAATGTTGCAGTCGCGCACAAGTGCGCTCGCGATCTATGGGAAGGCAGTGACTGGAGCAACGGTGAATGCGCCTTTGAGCCGGGCTACAACGCCCTCATCGGTGGTGACGCCGCGTTCCTCGATCGCGAGCACCCGCAGCATGGCGCCTTCGTCGAGCTGGCCACGCGGCTGTACGCCGAGATCCACGCCGCCGAGCACGGAGTGCGCGATGCAGCCTGAGCAGCCGGCCCTACCGCCCGAACTGCCACCGTGGCGAGCGCTGCCGCTGACCGGCCATAGCTTGATCGAGGCCAGCGCCGGCACCGGCAAGACCTACAACATCACCCTGCTGCATCTGCGCCTGCTGCTCGAGCGCGGCCTCGGCATCCGCCAGATCCTGGTCACCACCTTCACCGACGCCGCCGCGGCGGAGCTGAAGGCGCGCATCCGGCAGCGTCTGCTGGAGGTGGCACGGCGCCTGGCCGGTTGGGTCGAAGCGTCCGAGGCGAGTGCCGGCGCGTCCGATCTGCATCCCCTCGACGACGCCGATCTGGAGCACTGGCTGGCCGAGCACCGCGAGCACGCTGCGGAATGGCATATGCGGCTGCAGCTGGCCCTGGCCGAGATCGATCTGGCGCCGATTTCGACTATCCACGGCTATTGCCGCCGGGTTCTGCGCGACTACCCGCTGGAGGCGGGCATGCCCTTCGAGCTGGGCGAGGTGGCCGACGAGAAGCAGCTGCGCGCCGAGCTGATCCGAGATTACTGGCGCCAGCGCTTCCTCGCCAACGAGGTCGATCCGTGGGAGCGCGGTTTCGTGCTGCCGCTGGGCCCGGAATGCTTCGCGGGTCGGGTTGGTGAGATCGTCGATCGGCCCGACGCGCGGTTGTTGATCGAGACGACGACGGAACTCCGCGAGCTCTGGGTTCGTTTTGTCGCCTCCGATAGATCGTCGCTGCAACGAACGCTGGACCAGTCCGACGATTTCAGCCCGCGCGGAACCTCGAAGCACTACAAGGCACTGCTGACTTTGCAGACTGCCGCCCATGCCAACGACCCAAGTGTTGCAAACTGGGTTGAGTTGCACGAGCGATTCAGTGCCGAGCGAATCGACAACGCCTGGCGCAAAGGCAGCGGCACCACCCCGTTTTCCGCCCGGCACGAATTACGCCCGGTCACCCAGATCGCCACGCTCGCCTTTCAGCTGGCCGAGCGCATCCTCAACGAGTGCGCGCTGGACGCCGCCGACTTCGTCCGCGAACGACTGACCCGAACCCTGCAGGTACGTGGCCTGTCGACCTTCAGCCAGATGATCGAGGCGGTCTCCGATCGGCTCAGCGACCCGGCCGGCGCGCAACTGGCCCACTGCCTCCGCGCCGAGCACCCTGCCGCGCTGATCGATGAGTTCCAGGACACCGACCAGCGGCAGTGGCGGATCTTCGAGCGGCTGTATCTCCCTGCCGAGCCCGCGGCTTTCCCTGGGACCGCGGGCGTCCCGCCCGCAGATGCTCCTCCTGGGACCACGGGCGTCCCGCTCGCAGACCACAACCCGCCTCATCCAGGCGTTCCGCCCACAACCGCTCCTCCTGGGACCGCGGGCGTCCCGCCCGCAGATCTCAACCCCCCACCAGACACCAACCATGCCGAAAGCCCCAACCCACCTCACCCGGGCGTCCCGCCCGCTCTTGATCCTTCCGGGACACCAGCCATCCCACCCTGCCTCGTCCTGATCGGCGACCCCAAGCAATCCATCTACGCCTTCCGCGGCGGCGATCTGCACGTCTACCTCGCCGCACGCGAGCGGATCAGCCCGGACCGCCACTTCAGGATCAGCCGCAACTTCCGCTCCACGCCCGCCCTGCTGGCCACGCTCAACGGACTCTACGCCAGGGCCGGCGAGCACGCCTTCGGCATGCGATCCATCGAATACGTGCCGATCAGCGCCGGCAATCCCGAAAGCGTCGGCCCGCACCCGGCACTGTCGGTGCGGCTGCTTGAACCGCCGTCGGAAACGCCCAAAGGCAAGAAAAGAGGCGATCAACTCGGCAAGTGCGACGAGGTCGCCCTGCCCGCCTGTGCCAACGACATCGCCGAACTGCTCGCCACGAAGCAGGCGAAAGCCGGTGACATAGCCGTGCTGCTGCGCCGGAACAAGGACATCGCGCGCCTGCGCAAGCTGCTGACCGAGCGCGGCGTGGCGGTGGTCAGCAGCCATCGCGACGAGGTGCTGGAGACCGAATGGGCAGAGCAGATCCAGCTGCTGCTGTACGCGCTGCTTCATCCGAACGACGACCGCGCCATCCGCGGTGCCCTCGCCACCCGACTGCTCGGCGCCGACAGCGACCGACTGGCACAACTGTTGGACAATCCCGCGGAGTGGGATCGCGAGCTCGAGCGCTTCGGCCTTTGGCTGCAGCTGTGGCAGCGTCGCGGTGCACTCGCGCTGATCGAGACCATCGCGCAGGAGCAAGCCGCCCGATTGCTACACGATGGCGACGGCGAGCGCGCGATGACCGATCTGCGCCATCTGGCCGAAGTCCTGCAGGACGCCGCGAGTGATTGCTACGGACCGGCCGAGTTGTACGCCTGGCTGGCGCAAGCCCGCAGCGGTGATGCGGCCGGCGGCGAGGCAGCGCGCGAGCGGCAGATGCGAATCGAGAGCGAGGCGCGGAGGGTTCGTCTGCTGACCCTGCACGCGAGCAAGGGCCTGGAGTTTCCGATCGTCTTCCTGCCGATGCTCTGGCGCAACATCCACGACTATCGCGGTCTGCCGCGCTTTCATGACGCACAGAAGCGACTGTGCCTGGATCTTGGCAGCCGGGATCACGCGGCGCACCTGACCCTCGCCAAAGCGGAGGCCCAGCAGGAGCGCATGCGCCTGCTGTACGTGGGGCTCACCCGGGCCAAAGGGCAGGTCGTACTCACCACCTTCAAGGACCTGCCCGAGCGCTACGCCCCGCCCAGCCCGGACGTTGATCGCAGTCTGCTGCAGGCCGAAGGCTCGGTGCTGCTCGGTGCAGCGATGCAGGGTGGGTCAGGTGCGCCGAACTGGTCGACCTTGACCGACGCAATTCCGGGCCTTGCCATTGACGAGCGTCCCGATCAGTACCGCCACGTCCAGCCGGATCGATCCATCGCCCCCCAACGCCAGGCCCGCGCCCCGCTGCCGGCGATCCGGCCATCCTTCGGCTTGTACAGCTTCACCGCGCTGACCCGTTTTGCGCCGACCATCGAGTTGGACAATCGCCGCGCCGAAGACGAGCCCGGTGATGGTAGCGATCTGGTTGCCACCGAGCTGGGCGCGTCCACCGGCGTTGAAGCTGGCCCACTAGCGCCCCAGCCGCACCCGCAACTGCAGGCACTGGCCGAACTGAAAGGCGCGGCCTTCGGCAATGCCCTGCACCGTTTGCTCGAAGACGGTCCCGGCGCGCGTCCCTTCGCGCAGCAGCCCGAACGCATCGCTGCGGTGCTGACCGGCGAAGGCTGGAACCTGCCGGAAGAGACAGCGAAGACCAGTCTGCAGGCGCTCGGCGGCCTGCTCGATCGTTGTCTGAGCAGCGATCTGGGCGACGGCCTGCGGTTGGCCCATCTGCGCCCGCAGCAGCGTCGGGCCGAGTTCGAGTTCATTTTCCCGCTGGCGCAGGCCCGTTGGGGTCAGCTCGGTCGCTTGCTCGCCAGTCACGGCCTGAGCGACTGGTGGCCGGGCGACGACGGCGGCCAGCGTCTGCGCGGCATGATGAAGGGCTATATCGACCTGGTCTTTGAGTGGCAGGGCCGCTTCCATCTGCTCGACTACAAGAGCAACTGGCTCGGCAACACGCTGGCCGACTACCAGCCAGCCGCGCTCGATGCGGCCATGCGCACGCACCACTACGGCCTGCAAGCGCTGATCTACAGCGTCGCCCTGCACCGCTATCTGATCGGCCGGATCGAAGGCTACACACCCGACCAGCATCTCGGCCCGGCTTGTTACCTCTTTATCCGCGCGGTCGGACTGCGCGAGCCGGATGCGCCGCCCGGCGCCCGCACGGCCGGGATCTGGCGCATGCGGTTTCCGAGTACTCTGATCGAGGCGCTCGACCAGTTGCTCGACCCTTGGGAGCGCGCCGCATGAGCGCGCTGGCCGACGCCCTGCGCGAATGGGTGCTGCAGAAGACCGCTTCGCACGACCTGGCGCGCGCGGTCGCAATGGCGGTCGATGCCGAAGCCGAGGGCCATGCCTGTGCGCGTCTGGCCGTGTCGGGCGATGGTCTGGATATAGCCCGGATATTTCATGAACCTGCTACTGCGGCCGCCGCCCGCTTTCATCACGCTGGGCACCCCGTGGCGCGGTCTGCTCCCGTTTGTCAGCTCGACGTAGAGCAAACTACGCCTTCACTGCCAAACGGTCCGCGGACCGCACCACGGCGCGCCCTCGACGGCCTCGCTACACACGTTCATGAAACGTCCGGGCTAGCAGCCTTGCGCGAGCAGCCGTGGGTCGGTGACGGCACGACCGATGCGATCACACCCTGCGTGCTGACCGACCGCGGCGACTTCTATCTGTGGCGCAATTGGCGGCATGAGCAGCGGCTGGCCCAGGCGCTGATGGCGCGGGTGAGCCAAGTGGCGGTCGATCCGGTTGAGGGCTCAGTCGCCGCCAGCGATCGCAGCTGGCCTGATTCCATCGACCTCGACCTGCTGGCGTCCGACATCGAACTGCTATATGCCGGCATGGATGCTGAAGCCAGCCGTGGCCAGCGCGAGGCGGTCGCCGCTGCGGTCGGAAAGCGATTGTTCGTCCTCAGCGGCGGACCGGGTACCGGCAAGACCACGACCGTGCTGCGCCTGTTGCTGTGCTGGCTGCGGCAGCGAGGACCGGACTTCAGCATCGCGCTTGCCGCGCCCACCGGCAAGGCGGCGCAGCGGCTATCGAAGTCGATGCGCGACGGCAAGGCGGAACTGCTGGCGGCGCTCACGAGCACCGGTCTGGGGGAACAGGCGGGTGGCAACGGCCCGGCCAGCGACGGGGACCACTGCCCCGCCAGCTCCGACGACGACTGGCAAAGCGTTTTCGCCCGCCTCCCAGAAGCCGCCCAGACCGTCCACCGCCTGCTCGGCTCGCTCCCCGCCGAGGACCGCTTTCGCCACGACGCCGACCACCCGCTGCCGCATCAACTGGTCGTCGTCGACGAAGCCTCGATGGTCGATCTGGCGACGATGCGTGCGCTGGTCGAGGCGCTCGCACCCAGAGCTGCGCTGGTGCTGGTCGGCGATCCGGACCAGCTGGTATCGGTCTCGGCCGGTTCGGTGCTCGCAGATCTGGTCGAGGTGGCCGAGCGGGACCACAGCCCGCTGGCACCCCACTCCGCCCAACTGCGCTTTGTGTGGCGCGCCGAGCAGGAGCTGGCCCACGTCTTTGATCTGGTCCGCCGCGGCGAAGCAGACAAGGTATTGCGGCAACTGGCCAGCGTCGAGGACTGCGCCTGGCATCCTGTCGACCAGCTCGCCGTACTGAGCGAGCGCCTGACCGCCTGGCTGGAACGCCCTGAATGGGACGACCTGCTCGGCATCGCCAGTAACCCCGAGAATGCCAGCCGCGCCTTCGACCAGCTGCGCAGCTTGCAACTGTTATGCGCCCTGCGCGCAGGCCAATGGGGCGCGACCGAGCTGGCCAGCCGCATCGACCAGGCCCTGCGCCAGCGCGCCGGC
>JBGTIE010000269.1:0-8815 GCA_041745855.1 Lysobacterales bacterium
GGCGGCTCGGACACCACCGCGGTGGCGATCGCAGCCGGTCTGCAGGCGCAGGGCTGCGAGATCTATTCAGACGTCGATGGCGTCTACACCGCCGACCCGCGGCTGGTGCCGGACGCGGTGCGGTTGCCGCGCCTGAGCCATGGCGAGATGAAGGACATGGCCCATCACGGCGCCGGCGTGCTGAACGAGCGCGCGATCGACTATGCCATCAAGCACAAGGTCGTCATCCACGCCCGCTGCAGCAAGGGCCGACCGGGCGAAACCATCGTTCGACCGGATCAGGGCCCGGCCCGGCCGCGAATCGTCGGGGTCGCCGGTCATGGCGAGCTGATGCAGATCAAGGTGCTCGATGACAGCCGCCTGGACGCGTTGCGCGAACGTCTGAGCGAGTACGACCAGTTCCTGCTGGCCCCGGCCTGGGCCCAGGGGCGCCGCATCCTGCTGCCCAGCTCGCAATTCAGCGACGAGGCCCATCTGGCCGACGCGCTGATACGGGACTTCGGCCAGGCGATCGAGATCCGCACCGATCTGGGATCAGTCTCGGCGATCGGTCATCGCGCCGGGCTGGATCCGGACAGCCTGAGCTTCGCGCGCAAACTGCTGACTGATGCAGACATCGCGGTCGAGGCCATTCTCGCCAGTGATCACGCCATCTGCGCGCTGCTGCCACGCAGCAACATCCAGCACAGCCTGCAGCAGTTCCACGATCGCTTCCGTATCGCCGATCTGGGAGTGGCCCATGTTGCTTGAGCCTGCACTCGCCCCCACCACCCTGAGCCTGCGCCAACCGCGGACGCCCGACGGTGCGGCGCTGTGGCAGCTGGTCCATGACATGGGCGGGCTGGAGCTGAACTCGGCCTATTTCTACCTGCTCTATTGCCGCGACTACGCCGACACTTGCCTGATCGCCCAAGAGGAAGGCCGGCTGGCCGGCTTCGTTCTCGGCCATCGGCCGCCGACGCGATCGGACAGCCTGTTCGTCTGGCAGATCGGAGTCGCGCCCCACATGCGCCAACGCGGCGTGGGTCAGCAGTTGCTCAATGCGCTGATCGATAGACGCGACGGCCAGACCAACGACGATCGCCAACCGTGGCGCTACCTGGAAGCCAGCGTGTCGCCCGACAACGGACCGTCGCGCCAGTTGTTCCGCAGCCTGGCCGAGCGCCGCCAGGTGCCCTGCCAGGTTGGCCCTTATCTCAGCGCCGAGCAGTTCCCGGAGAAACACCCCCGCGAGGACCTGCTCCGCATCGGCCCCTTTCCCCTGAATGCCATGGATAGCACGACATGAATCTTACGACCGACAGCATGCACACCTTCACTCGCCTCGAGTCCGAGGTCCGCGGCTATTGCCGTTCCTTTCCGTGTGTCTTCTCGCACGCCCGCGGCGCCCGCCTGATCACCGAGGAAGGACGCGAATACATCGACTTCTTCGCCGGCGCCGGGGTCATGAATTACGGCCATAACCATCCGCGCCTGAAGCAGGCGCTGCTCGATTATCTGAGCGAGGACCGGATCATCCATTCGCTGGACATGGCGACCGTGGCCAAGCGTCGTTTCCTCGAGCAGTTCGAAGCGACCATCCTGAAACCGCGCGGAATGAACTACAAGCTGCAGTTCCCTGGCCCGACCGGCACCAACGCAGTCGAGGCGGCGCTCAAGCTGGCGCGCAAGGTCACTGGCCGCGAGCGGGTGATCTCCTTCACCAATGCCTTCCACGGCATGACCCTGGGCTCGCTGGCGGTGACCGGCAACGGTGCCAAGCGTGCCGGTGCGGGCGTGCCGCTGTCGCACACGGTGCTGCTGCCTTTTGATGGCTATCTGGACGGCGGTGAGGAACAGAGTCTGCGTCTGCTCGAAGCGATGCTGGCCGATTCGGGTTCCGGCGCCGACCATCCGGCCGCCGCGATCATCGAAACCGTGCAGGCCGAAGGCGGCGTCAACGTGGCGCGGATGGAATGGCTGCGCGAGCTGGCGGCGATCCTCAAGCGCCATGAGGTGCTGCTGATCGTCGACGACATCCAGGTCGGCTGCGGCCGCACCGGGCCCTTCTTCAGCTTCGAGGCCGCCGGTATCGAGCCGGACATCATCTGCCTGTCCAAGTCGCTATCCGGCTTCGGCCTGCCGCTGGCGCTGACCCTGATGAAGCCCAAGTGGGACCAGTGGGATCCGGGCGAGCACAACGGCACCTTCCGCGGCCACAACCCGGCCTTCGTGACCGCCACCGCGGCACTCGAGTTCTGGCAGGACCAGGTGCTTGAGCAAGCAGTTGGGCAGAAGTCCGAACTGGTCGCCAGCCGCCTGCAGAGTCTGGCCGGCAGCATTCCCGCCGACGCCCACTGGCGCGGTCGTGGCCTGATCCAGGGCATCGAGTTCGCCGACGCCGAGCTCGCCGGCGCCGCTTCGAAGGCCGCCTTCGAGCGCGGTCTGGTAATCGAGACCGCCGGCCCGAACGACCAGGTGCTGAAGCTGCTGCCGCCGCTGACCATCGAAGCCGACGACCTAGCCCAGGGCCTGGACATCGTAGAAGACGCCGTGCGCAGCGTCACCGCGAGCAAGTTGAAGAAGGCGGCCTGAGCGAAGCAACCCGGATCGCGCTTCAGCTCCGCTCTTGCCCTTCTGGGCCCTGGGCCCTGTGCCCTGGGCCCTTGCTCTTCTGGGCCCTGTGCCCTGGGCCCTTGCTCTTCTGGGCCCTGGGCCCTGAGCCCTGGGCCCTCGCCCTTCTGACCCCTCAGCCCTCAGCCCTAGGAAAAAAAATGATCGTCCGTACCCTCGCCAACATCCTCGGCAGCGACCGTGAAGTCGATGCCCCCACCTGGACCAGCCGTCGTCTGTTGCTCAAGGACGACCAGATGGGTTTTTCAATGCACGACACCCTGATCAAGGCCGGCACCGAGACGCCGATGTGGTATCGCAACCACCTCGAAGCGGTCTATTGCATCGCCGGCGACGGTGAAATCGAGACCCTCGACGACGGCAAGCGCTACCCGATCGGCCCGGGCACGATCTACGCCCTGGACCAGAACGACCGCCACATCCTGCGCGCCCGCACCGAGCTGCGCATGATCTGCGTCTTCAATCCGCCCATCACCGGCAAGGAAACCCACGACGCCGACGGCGCCTACCCAACCGAAGACGCGATGCTGGCAAAGGCGTCCTGACGTCCATGCCCTGAGCCCGGTCCAGCAACCCACACGACCCCAAAGGAAGGAGGCTGCTTGCAGGCGACCGCGTAAGCGGTTCTCAGGCTTTTGGCTGTGGCTATTTGTAGGAGGCTGCTTGCAGCCGACCGCGTAAGCGGTTCTAGGCTCTTGGCTGTGGCTATTTGTAGGAGGCTGCTTGCAGGCGACCGCGGAAGCGGTTTTTTTTGGCTCTTGCCTCAACAAGGCGCAAAAGCAAACGCACCGCTGCGCGCTGCAATCGCGAGCAAGCTCGCTCCTACAAATACATCATGCACCGATGCGAAGGACCGTCACGCGGCCCCAAAGAAACTGTAGGAGGCTGCTTGCAGGCGACCGCGGAATCTCGTCGCCCAACAAGGCGCAAAAGCAAAGCACCGCTGCGCGCTGCAATCGCGAGCAAGCTCGCTCCACAAATGCACCGCCCCTGCGCGATCAGCGCTCACACCCCCGCCGACGCAAAACACAACACCACCGTATACCGATCCGAACTTTCATGACCGGTGACCGGGACTGGCCCGGCTACCGTCCAGGCGTGAGCTACGACGGCGCGTGTCGGCGCATCCCGCGCAACGCCCAGAAACAGCGCGTGGGGGATGCGATACAGACTCAGCAACAGGTGTGCGGCAAGCGCCTGGGCGAAACAATTCGAGCTCCAGGGCGTATGTCGGGCTGCCAACCGCACCACCTCACCGATACGTGAAGCGCGCAACTCCTGCAACGGCCTTAGCTGCGGAACATTAATAGCCTCAGCGCCGACCAGCCCAAACCAGCGCACGATCCGCCGAAAACTCAGCACCAGCACCAGCGCCCGGCAAACGCCCAGCAACACCCACGCAGGCAGCAGCCATAGCTGTACGAACAACGGCTTGCCCATCCCAGCGCGGAACTTGCGTGACAGAACCACTTTGCGGTTGCACTCCTTTCGATGTATCCAGACCTCTCGATCATGCTATCAGCTGCCGAACGGGGGCAGGCTCCGCCGGCGATGGTGTGAAGCACTGCTTGCAAGCGACCGCGGAAGCGCGCTTTGGTTCGTGTCCGAAGCACAAAGCCCCTCGGTTGGAAGTAGCGCGGTTCCGGCGCGCGCAAGACATCGGACTTCGCACCAGGACCGTTCGCGCCGGCGGCCGCGTCCCCATCCGAAGCGTCAGCGGCATCGGAATCCCGAGTTGCATTCGGGCAGCCCTGCCCAAACGGAACCCCGAGTTGCACTCGGGCAAAAACACGAGTGACGTACCTGAACCACGCCGACCCAGCGCGCCCTCATCCGTGGTTCCCGCGCAGCACTTTGGTTCGTGTCCGAAGCGCAGAGCCCCTCGGTTGGAAGTAGCGCGGTTCCGGCGCGCGCGAGACATCGGACTTCGCACCAGGACCGTTCGCGCCGGCGGCCGCGTCCCCACACGAAGCGTCAAAGGTTGCTGCGCAACCGCCCGAGTACAACTCGGGGTTCCTGGAAAAGCGCGCGCTTTCGGAACCCCGACCTGCATTCGGGCAGGCCTGCCCAAACGGAACCCCGAGTTGCACTCGGGCGGCGCGGCCCAAACGGAACCCCGAGTTGCACTCGGGCAAAGGCACGTGTGACGTACCTGAACCACGCCGACCCAGCGGGTCCTCATCCGTCATTCCCACGCAGCCGGGAATCCGCTCTGCCTGGACCAGCCCGTCGATCCCTCAGAACAGCAAGGTTGCTGCGCAACCACCGGAGTACAACTCGGGGTTCCGGGAAGCCGCTCTGCCTGGACCGGCCCATCGATCCCCTCACAACAGCGAGGTTGCTGCGCAACCGCCCGAGTACAACTCGGGGTTCCGGCAAAAGCGCCGCCCTATCGGAACCCCGACCCCAAAACCGAAAAAACCGCCACTGAAGCTTCTGCTGCTCCAAGGCGGTTCACGGCCTTCGCATTACTCTGCGCGTCGAGTAGCCGCCAACGGAGCACCAAAAATCATCATCGTTTCGCGATGAGCACCGGGTCAGGACGCGAGAAACCGATCGGCCTCTACTCCGGCCTGTCGCAGGATCGCCCTAAGAGTGCCCTCCGGAGTTTCGCCTGGATGGTTAACCAAGGTTGTGTACCGGTTTGTAGCCGGGTTGAACCAGATCTCGTGTGAGCCCGCAGCTTGGCGGTCGAACACGAAACCGAGCGCTTTCAGTCGTCTGGCGATATCGCGATAGCGAAAGCCAGCCAGACGCCCCATGTTTCCTCAGTCCAGTACCAAGGGAAGATCGAAACTCTGACGGAGTTCCCTGACGTGGACTATGCCCTCGCGCTGCTCGCGCGCCTCGATAAGCTTTCTGGCAACATCGCGGGCGATCTCCAGCGTCTCCGTCACGGTCCGTCCCTGTGCGACCAAGCCAGGTACCTCTTCGCTGGTCGCAAGATAGGCACCCTCCGGCAGTTGTTCGATGTGCACGGTGATGAGCCTTTCCATGCGTGAGCAATCCCTGAGTCGAGTGCGCTGTACCGTCGGCGCGATGAATTGAATGATAGCACTCAGTCAGAAGACGCCTGAAGTTGCTGGTGGCTGGATCGCCCGAGTACAGCTCGGGGGAAAAGCCGGCCGGCCCAAACGGAACCCCGAGTTGGACTCGGGCGGCAGACGGTCACCTCAAAGCTCCGCAGCAACTCAAGGCTGGCAGGCGACGGCGGAGGCCCGCTTTGGTTCGTGTCCGAAGCGCAAAGCCCCACGGTTGGAAGTAGCGCGGTTCCGGCGCGCGCAAGACATCGGACTTCGCACCAGGCCCGTTCGCGCCGGCGGCCGCGTCCCCACACGAAGCGTCAGCGTGCATCGGAACCCCGAGTTGCACTCGGGCAACAACACGAGTGACGCCTGATCCACACCAACCCAGCAAGCCCACATCCGTCATTCCCGCGGAGCCGGGAATCCACTCTGAGTGGACCGGCCCGTCGATCCCCTCAGAACAGCAAAGTTGCTGCGCAACCGCCCGAGTACAACTCGGGGTTCCCAGAAGAGCACCGTCCAACCACCCAGAGCGCCCAATCGGAACCCCGAGTTGCACACGCGCAAAAACACGAGTGACGTACCTGAACCACGCCGACCCAGGAAGCCCTCCCCCGTCATCCCCAGCAAACGGGAATCCGCTCTGCCTGGACCTGCCCGTCGATCCGTTCACAACAGCAAGGTCGCTGCGCAACCGCCCGAGTACAACTCGGGGTTCCCGAAAGCTATTGGTACGAGGCTGCAGGCGATCGCGGCCGATCAAACGCCCGTCACCGCGTTCCCAGCAACTCGGGGTGATTTCCTTGCAGCCACAACACAGTGTGCTGGAGCAGACGATCCGCCTCAGCTATGCACGCATCCAACACGGCGTCGGAGAGGGGATCTCCCACGTAGTCGTTGATGTTGCGCTACTTGCGCAGGCCGTCGAGGACTATGACGGTCTGCTTGGGTACATTCATCGTCAGTGCCAGACACTGGATCGCGGTTTGATGGTGACCCGGCCTGCTCGTCGACGTACGGTATCCGCTGGCCCAGAGTGCAATCATCGCGCACTGCATGATGCACTTGTAGCCGGCGTCGAATCGGTTGTCATTGCCAATGACGTTCACGCGCGCGTCGGACAAGTTGCGTCTTGCCGCGTTCAACAGTTTGAGCACCGCAACGCTATCGGCCGTGTGCGTCTGCAGTTGCTGGATGGCCAGCAAGTTCTGCAAGGTCATCATCGTCTCCGATCAGCCACACCACAGACTTTTCCAGTATCTCGCGAAGGAACGGTTCGCGTCGATTGGATCGGTCCCGAAACTCGTCTACAGAATAGAGCACCGGGTTAATTTCGCGCTGCAATTCCTGCTGTACCGGATGGAGGGCTTGCACCAAGTCTGCGAAACCAACGTCACCCAGAACCAGAAGATCAACGTCACTCGCGTCTGTGTCAGTGCCCCTTGCAGTCGAGCCGAAAATGCACGCCAGTCGTATCTGATTGCTCAAGGGCGCCAGCGCGTCGCGCAACAAGGCGGCCGCGCCATGCGTCTTGCGAAAGATCGATGCCAACTCGTCGAACAGAGGATGACCAGGGTCGGCCTGATATCGCACCTGGTTCCCCAACTCACTACGCCGAAGCAGACCTGCATCCGTGAGCTTGTCCAGTTCCCGCGCAAGCGTGCCGGCATGGCTTCCAGCCAGACGCGCCAGCGCGCGAAGGTGGTAGCTCGCGGTCGGACGCAACAGCAAAATCGCCAGCACCCGCTGGCGAGTGCTCGAGAAAAGTGCGTCCATCAGCGGTTGAGGGTTGCTCATCAGGCAACGATTGTTGCCTAAACGGCAACTATTTTCAATTGGAACCCGAGTTGCACTCCGGCGGCGCGCCCCAAATGGAACCCCGAGTTGCACTCGGGCAAAACCACGAGGGACGCACCTGAACAACAACGGCCCAGCGAGCCCACATCCGTCATTCCCACGCAGCCGGGAATCCACCCTGCCTGGACCTACCCATCGACCCCTCAGAACAGCAAGGTTGCTGCGCAACCGCCCGAGTACAACTCGGTGTTCCGGCAAAAGCGCGGCCCAATCGGAACCCCGAGTTGCACTCGGGCAAAAACACGAGGGACGCCTGATCCACACCAACCCAGCAAGCCCACATCCGTCATTCCCGCAAGCGCGCTTTGGTTCGCGTCCGAAGCGCAAAGCCCCTCGGTTGGAAGTAGCGCGGTTCCGGCGCGCGCAAGACATCGGACTTCGCACCAGGACAGTTCGCGCCGGCGGCCGCGTCTCCACGCGAAGCGTCTGCGTGCATCGGAACCCCGAGTTGCACTCGGGCAAAACACGAGTGACGCGTCTGGCCCACATCAGCCCCGCACACCCCCAACCGTCATTCCCGCGGGCCGGGAATCCACCCTGCCGGGACCTGCGCCGTCGATCCCCTCAGAACAGCAAAGTTGCTGCGCAACCGCCCGAGTACAACTCGGGGTTCCCAGAAGAGCACCACCCAACCGGAACCCCGAGTTGCATTCGGGCCGCGCGCCCCAAACGGAACCCCGAGTTGCACTCGGGCAACAACACGAGTGACGCCTGATCCACACCAACCCCGCGAGCCCACATCCGTCATTCCCACGCAGCCGGGAATCCACCCTGCCTGGACCTACCCATCGACCCCTCAGAACAGCAAGGTTGCTGCGCAACCGCCCGAGTACAACTCGGTGTTCCCAGAAGAGCACCGCCCCACCCGAGTACAACTCGGTGTTCCGGCAAGAGCGCGCCCCAAACGGAACCCCGAGTTGCACTCGGGCAGCAACGCTGGTGACGCGTCCAGACCACACCACCCGCCCAAACCCCAGAAACGAAAAAACCGCCATTGGAACGTCTGCTGCTCCAAGGCGGTTCTCGACCTCCCAACCAATACGCAACCCGTCAATCCACGCCCCTAACCCTCAACCGGCCACCGCAACTGGCCACCGGAACCACGCAAATCACCACCCCCACCGCGTAACCAACTGCCGCGACGCTCCCAGATCCACCTCCAACGCCGCAGAAGGCAAACTCACGCCAAACTCAGGCCGATGCTCAGACGAAACAACACGTCCCCGCCCACCATGCACTTCCCAAGACAACAACGCCCCATCACCCACCCGCATCTCGCCAGACCGCAAGCCCTCGCCAGGCTCAACCGACACCGACGG
>JBGTIE010000270.1:0-6078 GCA_041745855.1 Lysobacterales bacterium
GCTGCCGGCCTGCCAACCCGCCGGCCAGCGATCGGCGACCAGCGCAACCTTGAACCCGCGCTTTTGCAGCGAGAGCGCCTGGGCCAGTCCGGCCGCGCCGGCGCCGGCAACGACGATGTCTACATTTGCACGCATGGAATGGCAGGCCTGATGCGGTGGGGACGGATGGACTCAAGAATCTCTGCTTTCCGTGAGGTGGATTCTCGCACGCCGATTGCAGGGACTGGCCCAGCGAGCTCCTCTCGGGGTCGGGATCGGGGTCGGAATCGGAATCGATCAGTTGTCGGGCGCACATCATCGCCACAATGCGGTCAAGTACCAAGCTGCGCCCAGCCGACGTACTCCACTGTCGCCCGGTACAAGTCCATTCCTTCCAGGCCAACCCATGTCGTAGCGCTCAGTGCCGATTCCGATTCCGATTCCGACTCCGTTTCCGACCCCGACCTGAGCCGCGCGACGAACGGACTTTCGAGAAACATCCGGGCTAAGCTGCCACCCATGGCCACCCCCAACGCCGCCGGTCTCACCGATCCGCACCGCAGGCTGCTGAAGCTCAAGCTGCGCACGCTGGTGGACGGACGCGTGCCGCAGGTCGCGCCGCTGATGTCGGTCCGTGAAGCGGCCGGCCGCATGCGCGATGCCGGGACCGCGCTGTTGCTGGTGGTCGAGCGCGGCCAACTGTTCGGCCTGTGTACCGACAGCGATCTGCGCAACCGCATCCTCGCCGAGGGGCTGTCGTCGGACACGCCGATCAGCGATGCCGCCACCCTTGCACCGCTGACCCTTAGCGCCGATGACAGCGGCTTCGAGGCACTGCTGCTGATGGCCCGCCACAACCTGCGCTACCTGCCGGTCACCGACGGCGATCACCTGCTGGGCACAGTCTCGGCCAGCGACCTGGGCGAGAGCGAGGCGCTCTCGCTGGTGCAACTGGCCGGCCGCATCCATCAGCAGACCGGACTGGCCGGGCTGGTCGAGGCCAGCAGCCAGGTGCGCGAGCTGCATTGTCAGCTGGCCGAGTCCGCCGCAACCGCCTACAGCGCCGGTCATTTGATCACGGCGATCACTGACAGCCTCACGCTGCGCCTGCTGCAACTGGCCGAGAACCGGCTCGGCCCGCCTCCGGTCGAGTACCTGTGGGTGGCGGCCGGATCGCAGGCGCGCAGCGAACAGACCTCCAAGACCGACCAGGACAACTGCCTGCTGATCGACGACGCCTATGTCGAAGGCGAGCATGGCGGGTACTTCCAGGCGCTGGCCGATTTCGTCTGTGACGGCTTGAATGCCTGCGGCTACGTGTACTGCCCTGGCGAGGTAATGGCGAAGAACCCGACCTGGCGCCAGCCCTGGCGGCAGTGGTCGGCCTGGTTCCGCGACTGGGTCACCGCACCGGAGCCTAAAGCATTGATGTACACCTCGGTGTTCTTCGATGTGCGCGGCCTGCATGGTCGCTTCGAACTGCTCGACAGGCTGCGGGCGCAGGTGCTGGCCGACACCCGCGGCAACGGCATCTTTCTCGCCCATCTGGTCGGCAACGCGCTCGCCAACGGTCCGCCGCTGGGCCTGTTCGGCAATCTGGCTCCGGATCGGATGGGCGAGCATCGCGGCACGATCGATTTGAAGCTGCACGGACTGGTGCCGATCGTCGATCTGGCCCGGGTTTACGCACTCGCGGCTGGTCACCCGGAGGTCAACACCCAGGCCCGCCTGCGTCGTGCTCCCGAAGGTGGCCAGATCAGCGCCGACGGCGCGCGCGACCTGGCCGAGACCTACGAGTTTCTGGGCAGCCTGCGGCTGCAGCACCAGGCCCGCCAGCTCAGCGCCGGCGTGCAGGCCGACAACCATCTGCCGCTGAAGGACCTGTCCAGTTTCGAGCGCGAACAATTGAAGGACGCCTTCGCGGTGCTGGCGCGGCTGCAGAAGGTGCTGCAGCAACGCTATCGGGCGGGGTGGTTTTGAAGGGGCGCGCCGAACCACCCTGTTGTCATTGCGAGACGCCGTTTCCGCCCCTGAATGCACACGGGTCTTGAACCCTCGTCATCGCGAGGGAGCCTAAGCGACCGCGGCGATCCAGCGCGCTTCCGCTCTTCTCGTACCAGATCTCTGGATTGCCACGACATGCGCTGCAGCCACCGGCAAGCCCCAAGCGCACGCTGCGCATGCCTCACACTGAAGATCAATGAGTTACGTCATGGCTCATGGAAACCCGTGTCGCCAGATGTGGGACGCGGCCGCCGGCGCGATGAACTCTTACGCGAACGGAATTGCACTACGCGCGCCGGAACCGCGCTACCGCCAGATTGCGGAATCTGCGCTTGCGGACCAGCGCCAAAGCCCGCTACCGCGGTCGCCCGCAAGCAGCCTCCACAGTTCCGTTGGGTTTGGACTTGCCGATCGATGCGGTTCGCACAGCTCACCGACACCCTACGCGCACCGCGGCCTCTACTGGGCCCTGGGCCCTATGCCCTGTGCCCTCGCCCCGATGCGGTTCGCGGAGCTCACCGACATCCTGCGCACATCGCCGCCTCTACTGGGCCCTGGGCCCTCTCGCTCTTCCCTGGGCCCTCTTCCCTGGGCCCCCTTCCCTAAGCCCTCCCCGATGCGGTTCGCTGAGCTCACCAACATCCTACGCGCACAGCCGCAACTCTACTGGGCCCTGGGCCCTGAGCCCTGGGCCCTCGCCTCAATACCCCCGCTCGATATCAACCACATTGAGCAGCGCCTCCCCCGCCACATAGCGGCGCAGATTCTCGGCCACCAGCAGCACGTAGCGTTCACGCTGCTGATCGGAGTTGGATGCTACGTGCGGGGTGATGATGACGTTGTCAGTCGACCACAACGGATGGTCAGGCGGCAGCGGCTCGGGATCGGTCACGTCCAGCCCGGCGCCTACCACCTGGCCGGAGCGCAGCGCTGCAAGCAGGTCGTCGGTGACAACCGTGCCGCCGCGACCGATGTTGATGAAGTAGCTGCCCTTTCGCGCCGCGGCGAAGAACGCTTCGTTGAACATGCCGCTGGTCTGCGTCGTGAACGGAACCGCGCTGACGATGAAATCAGCCTCCGCCGCCAGCGCGTGCAGTTCGTCCGGCAAGCCGACCTGGGCAACGAAGTCCGGTCCTTCCCGGCTGCTGTTACGGGTCGCGATGACGCGCATGCCCAGACCGTGCGCGCGTCGTGCCACTTCGGTCCCGATGCCGCCCAGCCCGACCACCAGCACGGTGGCGCCGGTCAACTCGCGCACCGGCGGGCCGCCTTCGTCTTGCCAGGTGGTCGCATGCTGCAAGCGGGCATAGGCAGGCAAACCGCGCGCCAGTGCCATCATCATCGCAACCGCATGCTCGGCGATCGGTATCGCGCTGGTGCGCTGGGTATTGGTCAGCACGATCCCGCGCTCGGCCAGGCCGGGTACGCTCACACAGCCCTCGACCCCGACCCACCAGGTCTGGATCCAGTGCAGTTCGGGGGCCGCTGCAAGCGTCTCCGCGTTGCACAAGCCGATCGCCACCTGGGCACCGGCCAGTTGTTTGGCAAGCGCATCACCTTCGGCAGCGGCGACTACCTCGACGCTCGGCGCCGCAGCCTGCAGTTGAGCCAGTACAACCGCATTTGCGCGGGTCACGACGACCCGTTTCGGCAGCTGCCAGCCGGGCAGATCACGTGCCGCAACCGGCCCCTGCTTCAATCCTAACTCGGTGATCAGCACGAGCGCGGCGGGATCCGGCGGTGGTCCCTTGGCCCAGGAGGCCGTGCCGGCGAGCAGCAGGATCAGTAAGCTGCTGACGAGGATGGGACGTGATCGCTTGTGCGGTGACTCATGTCCGGACATGACGCGGCACCTCTTGCGGAGGAATCGTGGTCGAGTATGCCACCAGGGCACCCAGCCATTTCACTAATCCACTGCACTCGGCTATAAAACCAGCTCCCCTGGCCACCGCAATGGCTCGAGTCGATGACCCGCGTCTCACCCTGGCAGGACTTGTTGACGGTTGTCATCACGGCGGCTGTGCTGATCTTCTTCTGGACCAGCCCCTGGCTGGCGCCGTTGAAGATCCTGGTCGTATTGTTCCATGAGCTGTCACACGCGCTGATGACGATATTCACCGGAGGCGAAGTCGTCTCGCTGCAGCTGAGCAGCGACCAGGGTGGTATGGTGCTGTCGCGCGGAGGCAACCGGTTCCTGATCCTGAGCGCCGGCTATCTGGGCTCCCTGCTGTTCGGCTGCGTGCTGTTCCTGCTCGCCCGCGGCTCCACCAGGGACGGCTTGTGGACCGGCCTGCTGGCGGTGCTGCTGTTGCTCACCGCGATCTGGTTCGCCCGCAACATCTTCGCGCTGGTCTTCTCGATCGGCGCCGCGGCCGTGCTCGGCGCGACCGCGCGCTGGGGTGGGGTCTGGGTGAACGATCTGATCCTGAAGATCGTCGGGATGGCGAGCATGCTGTACGCCCCGGCCGACATCATTTCCGACACGCTGCTGCGATCCCACCTGCGCTCGGATGCACGCATGCTGGCCGAGGAGTTCGGTGGCTTTACCCAGTTCTGGGGCGTGCTGTGGCTGCTGATCTCGGTCGCGGTGATCACCGCGACGCTGTGGTATGGGTTTCGGATGCAGCCGCGGGTGGGCAGCGCTGGAGTCAGTGGTCCGGTCAAGGGCTGAGGGCTGAGGGCTGAGGGCTGAGGGTATACGGCCGGGCTGATGGGTAACACTTCAGACCGGTTCGTACAGGGCTGAGGGAGAGTCTCTTGAGGCCGCTTTTCCCGTCAAGCCACGATCACAAGCCCGCAAAGTCGTCTCGCTTCAAGCCAGCAACCCTGACCCCTCAGCCCTCAGCCCTGGTTCCACGCGACTGCGCGAGTCAATCCAAAAGCAAAGCGGCGCCAGGTCGCCGCACTCCAAAAGGGGCCGCTCGCGCCTACTCATAGCGCAAGGCAATCATCGGATCGGTCCTGGAGGCCCGCCGCGCGGGCAGCCAGCAGGCAATCAAGGCGACTGAGCCGAGCAGCGCTGTGACGCTCAGGAAGGTCCACGGATCGCTGCTCTGGACTTGATAGAGCTGGGCCTGCAGGGTCCGACTCAGGACCAGCGCGCCAATGCAGCCGAGCACCAGTCCGATCGCGATCAGGCGACCGCCTTGGCTCAGGATCAGCCGCTGCACGTCGCCGCGCTGGGCGCCGATCGCCATCCGCACGCCCATCTCCGAGGCGCGTTGCTGCACGCCAAAGGCCAGTACGCCGTAGATGCCGATGGCCGACAGCACCAGCGCCACAGCGGCGAAGATCAGTAGCAGGGTCATCGGCGCGCGGCGCTGCTCCAGCGACAGCGCGATGCGCTGGTCCAGGCTCATGACGCTGTAAAGGGGCTGCTCCGGATCGACTGCCAGCACCGCCTCGCGCAACGGCACTGCCAGTTCGGCCGGCGGCAGGCTGCTCTTGACCAGCAGGAAGCCTTCGCGCGGCGGTACCTGCCGATAGTTGAAGTAGTAGCTCTCCTTGCTCAGCTCCGCGCTCAGGTCCAGATGCTTGACCGCATCGACGATGCCGATGATCCTGAAGCCGCGCTCCTCCCCGCGACCGCTCCAGACGATCTGCTGGCCGATCGCATCACCTTCCGGGAAATATTTCTCCGCCAGCAAGCGATCGACGACGACCACCGCTTCGCTGTCGGACGTGTCGGCGGCCTCAAACACGCGCCCTTGCAGCACAGTGATGGCCATCGCAGCAAAGTACTGGTCATCGACCATCCGTGGCAGGCCGTGCGGACGCTGGCCGACCGGAAACTCCCGTCCCGTAATGTCGTAGGACGACTGCCAGTTGCTGCCGCCGAAGGGCAGGTTGCTGACATACGACGCCTGGCTCACCCCGGGCACGGCGCGTAAGCGCTCCAGGCTGGCGTCGATGAACTGCAGCCGCGAGTCGTTGTCTGCGTACTTGCCGGGCGGCAGGTCAAAGCGCGCGGTCAGCAGTCCGGCGGTACTGAAGCCGGGCGACTCGTTCTGCAGGCTGCTGAAGCTGCGCAGCAACAGGCCTGCGCCGACCAGCAGGCAGACCGCCAGCGCCAGTTGCAGCACCACCAGCGCGCCG
>JBGTIE010000271.1:0-6734 GCA_041745855.1 Lysobacterales bacterium
ATTGCCACGGCATGCGCTGCAGTCTCCGGCAAGCTCCAAGCGCGGGCTGCGCATGCCTCGCAATGACGAATCAATGAGTTACGTCATGGGTTCATGGAGAGACCGCTTTTCCGGCCCGGAAATGCACACGGGCCATGAACCTTCGTCATTGCGAAGGAGCCAACGCGACCGCGGCGATCCAGTTGCATTTCGCTGTTGCTCTACCGCCCTGAAAGGGCAGCACACGTTAGCCTGGGGCAACGCCCCAGGAAAACCCGACGACGAAAACCAGAGCCCTGAAGGGGCGAACCATCGCCGGCTGCTGAAGCGTTGGTGCGGTTCAAGGCGCGCACTGCTCCGGGTACTGGGCTTCCCGGTCGCCTCTGGCAACGCGGTCGTGTCGGCATGGCGCACGTGCGGATATGGTGCGCCCCTTCAGGGCTCGGGATTACGCACGCTGCCTACCTGGGGCGTTCCCCCAGGCAAACTTGTGCTGCCCCGTTGGGGCGAAAAGCACAGCGTGGCGAGCTGCGCATAATCAACAACTTACCTCATTGGTTCATGGAGAGGCATGCGCTGCGCGCGCTTGGAATCTTGCCGGTGACTGCAGCGCATGCCGCGGCAATCCAGAGATCTTGTACGAGAAGAGCGGAAGAGCGCTGGATCGCCGCGGTCGCAAGCTCCCTCGCGATGACGACGGTTCATGCCCCGTGAGATTTCGGGTCCTAAAAAGGCGGCTCGCAATGGCGAAACAATCAGTTATGTCGTGGTTTTGATGTCTCGCGAGATGGCTCACGTGGTCGCGACGCACCAGCCATTGCGCACTGGACTGGATGCCGCTCGTCGAGCGCGCGCCTGGTTTAATCTCCTCGCGGTCTGGACCGGCAGATTCATGGCAGGTCCGGACCTTTTCCGTGGCAAGGACTTGGGGATAGATGAGCATGGACACGACCCAGCGAAGCTTATTGATCCTGTGGAGCCTGTGCCTGAGCTTCAGCGCCGCGCCCGCCACCGAGATCCTCGAATTGCGTGATTTTCACTTGATCGACGGGACCGGCGCGCCCACGCAGGCGGTGCAGCGCCTGGTGGCAGTTGACGGCACGATCGTCCAGATCGACGCCGACGGCAGCGCGCCCGAGCCCCAGCCCCAATCGCGCTGGACCCGCATCGATCTGGCCGGTGCCTGGGTGATGCCCGGCTTGATCGACACCCATGTCCACGTTGCGCGCTTTCCTGATACATACGCCAAGGCACGGCAGATCCTGAACCAGGCGGTGCGCGGTGGCGTGACTGCGGTGCGTGATCTGGGCGGCGATGCGCGCACGCTGGCCGAACTCGAACGGGCGATCAGCGCCGGAGAGATCATCGCGCCGGACATTGTCTACAGCGCCATGTTCGGCGGTGATGACATCTTCGTCGCAGGTCCCATCGCGCAGTTTGCAACCGGCCGCGCGCCGGGTGAGGCGGCCTGGGCGCGGCGTATCGACGCGGCCAGCGACTTGCGGCTGCTGGTCACCGAAGCGAAGGGAAGTGGCGCACGCAACCTGAAACTCTATGGCGATCTGACGCCAGCGCTTGCGACTGAACTAATCTCGCAAGGGCTTGACCAAGGTATGCTCAGCACGGCTCACGCAACACTCTTCCCGGCTGGACCGAAGACGCTGGTCGATGCTGGGGTAGGCTCACTGGCGCACGCGGCCTATCTGGTGTGGGCCGCAGTGGACCAGATACCCGACGACTATCAGCAGCGCACCGCCGGGCCGTGGCAGGAGTTTCCCGCCGACCACCCGCGATTGCAGGCGCTGTACCGGCAGATGGCCAAGGCCGGCGTGACTCTGGACGCGACCTTGTACGTCTACGAGCAGATGCAGACCTATCCCGGCGTGCCGCACATGCCGTGGACGGTACAAGCCGCCAAATGGGGCGCCGAGGCGACCGGCCATGCGCATGCGGCCGGCGTGCTGGTGACGACTGGTACCGACTGGTTTGAACCGCGCAACGAGAGCGAACTGCCGCACACCCACGAGGAACTCGTGCTGCTGGTCGAGAAGGCCGGGTTCAGTCCGCTGGAAGCGATCCAGGCCGGCACCCGCAATGGCGCCATCGCGCTGGGCCTGGGGCAGACTCACGGAACGCTTGAACCAGGCAAGCTCGCCGATCTGATCGTGCTGGAGGCTGATCCGCTGGCCGACATCCGTAACACGCAGAAGATCCGGTTCACGGTGCGGAAGGGGAGGGTGGTGGAGCGCTAGCCGCGTTCCACGGGGCTGCGGGTCAATCTGATGTTTCAGTCTCCATTGTGGGATTCAGGGCCCAGGGCTCAGGGCCCAGGGCCCAGAAGATCAGGAGTGACAGCACCCGTTGCGTGGTTAATCGTGGTGGCGGTTGTACGCGTTATTGGTTATATTGAAGACGTTTCCAGCGAGGTTCAGGCCATGTCCACTCCCACCACCACGATGACCGTCCGCCTGAGTGGCCCTCTGAGCGAGTTCGTCGCAGCCAATGTCAGCGAAAGCGGAGCCTTCGAGAACGTCAGCGAGTACATCCGCGATCTCATCCGGCGCGACAAGGAACGGGTCGAGCAACTCGCTTTCGACCGCCTCAAGGCCGAACTCACGCTTGCTTTTGCCGCCCCTGATTCGTCATACCGGCCATTGACAGCCGGCGACATTCTGGCTCGGAACAGCTCGGGCCGATGAGCCCGATCAGGGTTCAGGAAGCAGCGTCATACCGGATTGACGAGATCTACCGTTACTCCAGGGATCGCTTCGGCGAAGAGCAGGCAGCACGCTACATCCAGGGCCTTTTCGACGCGTTCGATCGCATTGCGAGTGCCGGGGTCGCTTCCCGGCCCATCCCCGCAGAGTTCGGTGTCGATGGCTACTACTTTCGCTATCAGCAGCATTTCGTGTACTGGAAACGTCTGGCCGATGGCCACATTGGTATCGTGACAGTCCTGCACCAGCGCATGCACCAGATGGACCGGCTGGCAGAGGAGTTACTTTAGATGCCGCCCTCGATTCCGATACCGATTCCGACCCTGACTCCAGTCCGGCCGGTGCAGCGCTCGGCTCCTGGCGTAAACTCCCGCCTTTGACCGAACGCCACCGGGGGCCCCATGAGCACGATCCGTCAGGATGATTTCATCCAGAGCGTCGCTGACGCGCTGCAGTACATCTCCTACTACCACCCGGTCGACTACATCACCAACCTGGCCCGCGCCTACGAGCTGGAGGAGTCGCCGGCGGCGAAGGATGCGATGGCGCAGATCCTGATCAACTCGCGCATGTGCGCCGAGGGTCATCGGCCGATCTGCCAGGACACCGGCATCGTCACGGTCTTCCTGAAGGTGGGTATGGACGTGCGCTGGGACGCGACGCTAGGCGTGCAGGAGATGTGTGACGAGGGCGTGCGACGGGCCTATCTGGATCCGGATAACAAGCTGCGTGCCTCGGTGCTGGCCGATCCCGCCGGCAAGCGCACCAACACCCGTGACAACACGCCGGCGGTGGTCAATGTCTCGCTGGTGCCGGGCGAGACGGTGGACGTTATCGTCGCGGCCAAGGGCGGCGGCTCGGAGGCCAAGAGCAAGTTCGCGATGCTCAACCCGTCCGATTCGATTGTCGACTGGGTGCTCAAGACAGTGCCGACGATGGGCGCCGGCTGGTGCCCGCCGGGGATGCTCGGCATCGGCATCGGCGGTACCGCGGAGAAGGCGATGCTGCTGGCAAAGGAGGCCCTGATGGAGCCGATCGACATGCAGGATTTGCTTGCCCGGGGCCCGAGCAACCGGCTCGAAGAGCTGCGCATCGAGTTGTACACCAAGGTCAATGCACTCGGCATCGGCGCGCAGGGCCTGGGCGGTCTGACCACCGTGCTGGACGTCAAGATCAACGATTTCCCGACCCACGCGGCCAATCTGCCGGTGGCGATGATCCCGAACTGCGCCGCGACCCGCCATGCACACTTCGTCCTCGATGGCTCCGGCCCGGTGATGCTCGATCCGCCGTCGCTGGACGACTGGCCCAAGCTCACCTACGACGCCAGCAAGGGCCGCCGGGTGAACCTCGACGGCATTACCCGCGAAGAGGTCCTCGGCTGGCAGCCAGGCGAGGTGCTGCTGCTCAACGGCAAGCTGCTGACCGGGCGCGATGCGGCGCACAAGAAGATGACCGAGATCCTCAACAGCGGCGAGAAGCTGCCTGTCGATTTCACCAACCGCTTCATCTACTACGTCGGTCCGGTCGATCCGGTGCGCGACGAAGTGGTCGGCCCGGCCGGCCCGACCACGGCGACCCGGATGGACAAGTTCACCCGCCAGATGCTGGAACAGACCGGCCTGCTCGGCATGGTCGGCAAGGCCGAGCGCGGCCCGGCGGCGATCGAGGCGATCCGCGACAATCAGGCTGTGTACCTGATTGCCGTCGGCGGCTCGGCCTATCTGGTCTCAAAGGCCATCCGTTCCTCCCGCGTAGTCGCCTTCCCCGAGCTCGGGATGGAAGCGGTCTACGAGTTCGAAGTCCGCGACATGCCGGTCACCGTCGCCGTCGATTCCCGCGGCACCTCGGTGCACGAACAGGCACCGAAGATCTGGCAGGCGAAGATCGGCAAGATTCCGGTGGTGGTTGCTTGAGGGCGCCGCCGTTGGTTGCCGGAGTGCGGCAATGTTTTGCCTTTCTCGCTCCGTGTCTGGCTTTAGGGCCCAGGGCCCAGGGCACAGGGCCCAGTGAAAGCGCGCTCCGTCGAACCCGTATTGGTAGAAGGATATCGGCTCTCCGGCCCCACCGCGGGGTCGGCGCGGCAGGGACCGGCCTACCGTCGTGGACGTCAGAGCATCAGTCTCACGACGCTGTTGCTCCTGACTGGGCCCTGGGCCCTGAGCCCTGGGCCCTCGATTCGCACTGCCCGCTAAAATTGCAGCCGGGCGGCAATCCATGACCGCGCCGTACTATGCCGCCTGCTGCCAGACCAGCTTCGATAGCCCCGCCGACCGAACGGCCATCGCCGATCGGGTGCGGCGGATGTGTGCGATTGCCGAGCAGACCATTACCGGCTACGAGCCCTTCTTCGACGTGCGGCTGCTGGCCTTTCCTGAATTCGCGCACACCCCGCCGATCTACGACAGCGTGCGGTTGCTGCGCGAGAAGCTGGCGGTAGAGCTGCCGAACGAACACACGGATGCCTATGCGCGGCTGTGTGCGAAGTACGGCTGTTTCATTCAGACCGGTACCTTCCTCGAAATCGATCCGGCCTGGCCCGAGGTGGTCTTCAACACGACCTTGCTGATCGGACCCACCGGCGTGCTCGGCAAGTACCGCAAGCTCAACCCGTGGATTCCGTGGGAGTTGCATGCCAGCCCGCACGATCTGCCCGGCTATGACCAGCCGATGCTGCCTGTGATCGACACCGAGATCGGCCGCATCGGCGTGGCGATCTGCTATGACTGGCTGTTCCCGGAAACCATCCGCCAACTCGCCTTCAACGGCGCCGAGGTGCTGGTGCGGGTGTCGGCTTACATGGACCCGTGGGGCGCGACCGCGCCGATGGACTGGTGGACCGTGATTAATCGCGCTCGCGCGATCGAAAACACCGCGTTCGTGGTCGCCGCCAACCAGGGCGCGACGCTGGCCGGCTACGCACCCTTCAGCTGGCCCGGTGGCTCGATGGTGGTCGACTATGACGGTCGCATCCTTGCCCAGGCCGATCCTGGGCCGGGCGAGAAGGTCGTTGTTGCGCCCATCCACATCGACGCTATGCGCACCGAGCGTGCACGCCGCCTGGGCCACGATATGCGCGCGCATCTGCGTAGCGAAGCGCACTCGTACCTGCAGCAGCCGCAGCTGGCAGCGGGCAGTCATCCACTTGAGCAGGATGGTATCGAGGTGCGGATCAGGGCGGCGAAGCAGGGGCTCAAGTAGGATGCCAAAGGCGGGAAACAAGGTGTCGAGGCCGCGAAGCGCGGGCCGCGAAACGGAACCCCGAGTTGCACTCGGGCAGGTCCGCACAATGGAACCCCGAGTTGTACTCGCGCCGACGGAACCCCGAGTTGCACTCGGGCCGGTCGCGCAGCGACCGCCCAGTCGCGAGACCCAGGCCAGGTCGCCCCAAAACGCTGACCACTTCACTCGCTCCGCTGCCCGAGTACAACTCGGGGTTCCTTCAGAGCGACCGCCGGGCGGCGAGATCCAGCCCAAGTCGACCCAAAACACTGACCGCTTCACTCGCTCCGTTGCCCGAGTACAACTCGGGGTTCCATCAGAGCGACCGCCGGGCGGCGAGATCCAGCCCAAGTCGACCCAAAACACTGACCGCTTCACTCGCTCCGTTGCCCGAGTACAACTCGGGGTTCCTTCAGAGCGACCGCGCAGCAGTGAGGTCGCGACGGTGTCGATTCCTGCGTCGGACTGCACAATGGAACCCCGAGTTGCACTCGGGCCGGTCGCACCGCGACCGCCGGGCGGCGAGATCCAGCCGACGTCGCCCCAAAACACTGACCGCTTCACTCGCTCCGTTGCCCGAGTACAACTCGGGGTTCCATCAGAGCGACCGCCGGGCGGCGAGATCCAGCCCAAGTCGACCCAAGACACTGCCCGCTTCACTCGCTCCGTTGCCCGAGTACAACTCGGGGTTCCGTCAGAGCGACCGCCAGGTCGCGAGATTCAGGCCGCTTCGCCCGAAAAGGCTGACCGCGTCTCTCGCCCCGTTGCCCGAGTACAACTCGGGGTTCCATGTGCCCGAGTACAACTCGGGGTTCC
>JBGTIE010000272.1:0-4572 GCA_041745855.1 Lysobacterales bacterium
GCTCGACGCTCAGCGGTGCCGTGGGTGATGCGGCCTTGGCGGGGGCCGTCGCTTGGATGCGCGGGCCTGGCGCTATTGCCGGGTCGGCTTCGGCAGCCGGCAGTTGCTCGCGCCACTGCTGAATCCACCCCGGTGCGCTGCGCTGGTAGTCCAGATCACCTTCAAAGCGATCCTGCAGCCGGCGCGCACCGAGCGCCTGCAGTCGTTCGTCGAGGATCCGGCCGCTGGCGCAGAATTGTGGATAACTCGAATCGCCCAGCGCGAGCACGCCGTAGTGCAGCGCCTCCAGCCGCGGTGCGGCATCGCTGGCAAGCGCCTCGAAAAAGTCGCGACAGTCCTCCGGCGGCTCGCCATCGCCCTGGGTCGAGACCACGAACAGCGCCTGCTCGATGCCCCGCAGATCACGCGGACGCAGATCGGCCAGCGATTGCAGCTGCGCGCTGTGACCGGCTGTCTGCAACTCGCTGAGCGCCGCTTCGGCCAGTCGCCGCGCGTTGCCGGTCTGCGACCCATACAGGACCCGAATCACGGTACGCGTGGGCGCACCTGTGTCTACTTGCCCGGGCCCGACCGGCTGCCGCGCCAGCCCATACAGGTAGCCACTGAGCCAGATCAGATTGTCCGCCGCCAGCCCGGCCAGCGCCTGATCGACACGGGCCAGCACCTCGGCACCAGGGGGTTTGACAGGAACGCTCACGGCAGACTCCAGCGAATAGACGTCTATACGTCCGGAAGTCTGGTCCTCGGGGCGGAGTGGGGGAAATAAGGGAACGGCATTAGATATGAGGGCGGTGGAAGCGTGGAGCAGTCGCTGCATTCGAAGCGCCGGCTCCGGATTGGAAGTAGCGCGGTTCCGGAGCGCGTGCAGCGACAATCTTCGCGCCAGTGCAGTTCGCGCCGGCGGCCGCGACTCCACCCGAAGCGCCGGCCACGATGTAGAAGTAGCGCGGTTCCGGCGCGCATAGGGCTGCGATCTTCGCCCCGGTACTGTCGCGCCGGCGGCCGCGTCTATATCCTAAGCGCTGATTCGCGGCTGGAATTGGCGTGCTTCTGGTCAGAGCACTGGCTTCGTGATGATCAAGGCGACCCGGGGCAGCCGGCGAGACCGCGTTGGAGACGGCGCGTCGAGTGCGCTGGGTCGCGCGGTCACACCGGCCTGGTTCCTTCGACTGGCCTCGTGACGATCGAGGCGACCCGGGGCAGCCGGTGAGACCGCGTTGGAGATGGCGCTGCGAGTGCGCTGGGTCGCGCGGTCACACCAGCCTACTTCCTTCGACTGGCTTCGTGATGATCAAGGCGACCCGGGGCAGCCGGTGAGACCGCGTTGGAGACGGCGCTGCGAGTGCGCTGGGTCGCGCGGTCACACCAGCCTACTTCCTTCGATGATCGAGGCGACCTACCGATACCCAACCTCGTTCAACAACTTCTGCGCCTGCGGTGAGCGGCGGGCGATGGCATCGAGGGAAAGCTCGTCGGCCTTGTAGTCGCCCAGCGCTTCGAGCGCGGGATTGCCGTGTTTCACGCCAGCCACGACCGGCCACTCGTTGTTGCCGGCGGCAAAGTAGGTCTGTGCTTGATCGCTGGCCAGATACTCCAGGAACTGCACCGCGGCGGCGCGGTTGGGGGCGTGCGCGGCCACCGCGGCGCCGGCCAGGTTGACGTGCGTGCCATGGCCTTGCTGGTCCGGCCAGAGCATGCGGACCTGGCTGACGACCTGGCGGTCTTCCGGCTTTTCCGACAACTGCAGACGAACCCAGTAGTAGCTGTTGCTGATCGCAACCGCGCATTCGCCGCTGGCCACCGCTCGAATCTGGTCGGTGTCACCGCCAACCGGCGAGCGGGCCATGTTGTGCACCAGCCCGCTGAGCCAGTCCCGGGCCGCCGCCGGTCCCAGATGCTCGAGCATCGCGCCGAACAGCGACAGGTTGTAGGGATGACTGCCCGAGCGTGTGCAGAGCCGGCCTCTATTGACCGGATCGGCCAGCTTCAGATACGTGTCCACTTCGCTCGCCGGGACCTTGTTGGGGTCGTGGATGATTACCCTGGCGCGGGTGGAGAAGCCGTACCAGGTGCCGTCATCGGAGCGGTACTGGGCCGGAATGCGCTCGCGCAGCAGTTCGGAATCTACCGGCTGGAACAGGCCGTCCTGCTGCGCCCGCCACAGCCGGGTCGCGTCGACCAGCAGGACCAGATCGGCCGGACTGCGCTTGCCTTCGGCGCGCAGGCGTTCCAACAGCGGGTCGTCGCCCAGTTCCAGCCGGTTGATCTTGATGCCGGTGGCCGCGCTGAAGCCTGCGTAAAGTGCTTCGTCAGTCTGATAGTGGCGCGCCGAGTAGACGTTCAACTCGGCCGACCGGGCCTTCAGCCCGCCGCCAAGAGTCAGTGCGGAAACGGTCGCGAGGGCTAGCAAGCGCATGGCGGTCCAGGAGGGTAGAGGGAGACACACACACTAGAGCAAATGCGATACAGTATCAATTGAGAATGGATTGCATTCAGCGCCCAGCCGGCTTCCGCCGTCTGTTGCCGGTGGGACAAGCCCGCTAGACTGCGCGCTCCCGAACCAAGCGCACTTGCCATGAACGAATCCCGCGACTACCTGCACCTTAGCTTCAAGTCGATCGAATGCTTCGCAAACGACGGCAAGCTCGATGCTGACGAGTTGGGAAAGCTGATCGCCATCGCAGAACGCGATGGGGTGATCGACCAGAACGAGATCAGGGTGCTGCGCAACATCATCGCGCGGATCCAGCCGGACGAAGTCGACGCCGCGATGCAGCAGCGACTGGCCGAGCTGAGCCGGAAGATCGGCAGCGCACCTGCTGAAGACTGAGCCCGGCGCTTGATCGAGGCGGCGTGTCGTTCAGCCCGGCGGAGGGGCGGGCGTCTCGGTGCTGACCTCGGCCTCACCGTGCAGCGCGGCAATCAGCGCTGCGATCGGCAAGGTGACCGAACGCCGACGGGATGGATAGGCGCGGACACCAGCGAGCGCCGCCAGATCACCCAGATCGGCCGGCAGTTCGGCCTCGGGCGGCGATTCCAGCGCGCTTAGCGCGCGCCCGGCATAGTCCAGCGCCTGCTCGCAGCTCAACCCGCACACCCTTTCGGTCAGCATCGAAGCACAGGCGATGCTCAGCGCGCCGGCATCGGCTTCGAAACAGGCCTGCGCTATGCGGTCATTGTCGACCCGTAGCCGCAGATCGATGCGATCGCCGCAAAGAACGTTGTGGCCTAGCGCCTGGTGAGTGGCATCCGGCAGCGGCTGCCGATTGCGCGGCTGGCGATGATGGCCGAGCACCACCGTGCGGTAGGTCTCGGCCCAGTCTTGGGACATGGCGGCTCGATCACGGTTGCTGGGCACGCCATTGTGCGCGGCGCCAGTAGTGTGGGGAAGAGAGGTTTCAGATTTCAGTTTCGTAGTCCTCGGTTGACTGGTGGGAGGTCCCCGGTACAAACGTGGTTTGGGGGCGGAAACGACATCGAGAGCGGTTTCAGGGTTCATTCCCAAACCGGGGCCAGCGCTTCGGGTGGTGACGCGGCCGCCGGCGCGAACTCCAACGGCGCGGAAATCGTGACTCCACGCGCGCCGGGACCGCGCTACTTTCAGTCCGGCGACAGCGCTGCGGGTGAGGACGCGGCCGCCCGCGCGAACTCCAATGGCGCGGAAATCGCGGATCCACGCTCGCCAGGACCGCGCTACTACGGAACCGGGTTCAGCTATGCTGGCGCCGGCTCGACCAATGAGGATGTGACTGGGGTATGTGGTCGACGCTTGGCCTACGCTATGCCTTCTCTCGTCTCGCACGCACCAAGGCCGTCTCCGGGCTGGTCGTGTCGTCGCTGGGGTTGACCTTGGGAGCGGTCGTCTGCGCACTCGCTTTTACCCATCTGATGATCTCGCAACCGCTGCCCTATCCGCAGCAGGAGCGACTTGTCGTTGCGGTACAGGTCATCATCGACCACGCCGAGAACGCGCATACGCGCGCGTTTTCGTATCCCTCGATCGCCTTGCTACACGACCAGTCCGGTGATGTCTTCGAGCAGTCGGTGATGCTCGACCACGCGCGGGATGTGGTCGTGTCGCACCCGGCCCAGCCTCTGGTCAACGTCAGCTACACGGCTGGCGACTATGCCCGGCTGTTCGCACCACCGATAGTCAAGGGGCGGTTTCCGGATCCCGGGGAAAGCGTGGACGGCACGCGCCCGGTGGCGGTCATCAGCCACTCCGCGTGGCAGAGCCTGTTCGGCATGCGCGAGGACGTACTCGGAATGAGTGTGCGCACGGCTTCGGGCACCGACTTTGAAGTGATCGGAGTCACTGCACGTGAGTTTCTGGAACCGGAGTTCCATGGCCCTGGCCGTCGTACGGCGCTCTGGCTGCCGTGGGCCTTCAATCCCGCGCCACCCCATTGGGGCTGGAGGGCGACGACGGACACGCTGACGTTGGTGGGCCGTCTGTCGGCGGCGAATGAGCCTGCGGCAGCCGAACGTCTTTCGGAGCTGCTACGCGCACGCTGGCTGCACGAGTTCGGCGCGTCGACGAACTCGTCTGCCGGTTGGTCAACGCGGATCGAG
>JBGTIE010000273.1:0-4565 GCA_041745855.1 Lysobacterales bacterium
TTGTAGGAGCCAGCCTGCTGGCGAAGCTCTTGCTCTTGCTTTGGCTTGTGCTCTTGCTCTTGTAGGAGCCAGCCTGCTGGCGAAGCTCTTGCTTTTGCTCTGGCCGTTGCCGTCGCTCTTGTTCTCCGCTCCCGCTCTTCACGCAACCCCGATTCGCCTGCAGGCAGGCTCCTACATGGAGATTGCCGGCTCAACCTGCCTCCGTCGCAACCCGATTCGCCTGCAGGCAGGCTCCTACATGGGGTTGGGGGCGCAACCCGCCCACATCGCAACGTCGATTCGCCTGCAGGCAGGCTCCTACACGTGCACGGGCTTCGCGGCGCATCCCTGCTGCAACGCACCTCGATTCGCCTGGAGGCAGGCTCCTACCAGGGTTTCGCGGCCCACCCGGATCCCCGCGAGGCCCCAATACCGCTTACCCTAGCGATTCGCGAAATCCTTGGGAGTGGTCATTGATGCGGCCTGTATTGCCGACAGCCGGGTGCTTCGGCCTGCTTGCGCTGGGCCTGGTGCTGGGCGGTGGGACGACCAGCTATCACTTTGGTGACCTGGTGCTGCAGGCGCTGGCCGTGCTGCTGCTGGCGGCAGGGCTGGGGCGGTTGCTCGTTCACCACGGCAAAGGGGCCGAACTGACCGCCGACCGGCGGCACCTGTTGTGGTTGGCCGGCGCGGTGGTTGTCGTCATGGTGCTGCAATTCCTGCCCTTGCCGGTGGCGCTCTGGGCGTCGTTCCCGGGGCGCGGCGAACTGATGGACAACTACGCGCAGCTGGACCTGGAGGTCCGCAGCTGGCTGTTCTGGACCACCGAACCCAACGCCAGCGCGTCCACCCTGCGGGCGCTGCTGCCGGCTTTGGCGCTGCTGGTGCTGGGAACGCAACTGACCGATGACTGGCGCCGTCGTCTGCTCTGGCTGCCGATGATTCTGGCCCTGCTCAGCGTTCCCTTCGGCCTGCTGCAGATCGCCCAGGGGAGCGAGAGCGAACTGCGCTTCTACACCCCCACCAATCACCACGAGGCGGTCGGTTTCTTCGCCAATCGCAACCACTATGCGGCCTTGCTGTACGTGGGGATGGCACTGGCCTTTGGATACTTCCTTGGCTACGACCGGCGCTTCTACGGTCGCGGGCCGGTGCGCGTGGCGCATGCCGTCGGCTGGATGACATTGATCACGCTATTGTTGCTGGGGGTGCTGTTGGCGCGCTCTCGCGCCGGTGTGGGCCTGGCCTTGTTCAGTCTGGGTCTGATGGGTGTGATCGGTCTGGCCCTGAGCCAGTCTACCCGCCGGGCCTGGTTTGCCGGCGCGTTGGCAGGGGTGTTGCTGCTGGCCTTCGCGTTTGGCTACGAGGCCTTTTCGACCCGAATGGAGGCGGACTGGCTGACCGACAACCGCTGGCGGGTGTCGGCGGCGACTTTCGCCCTGGCGGCGGACTACGGGTGGTTGGGCTCGGGCGCGGGCAGCTTTCCGGCCGCTTATGCCGCCTTCGAACCGATCGACCTGCTTGGCGACAAGATCATCAACCACGCTCACAACGACTGGTTCGAGCTGCTGGTCGAACTGGGCTGGATGTTCGTGGTACTGACCGCGCTGGCGGCCTGGTGGCTGGCCGCCCGGGTCCGTATGTTGGTCGGATCGGACTGGCGCAAGATCCCCCCCACGACGATAGCTGCGGCAGTGGCCTTGCTCGCCCTGCTGATCCATTCCGGCGTTGACTATCCGCTGCGCACCAGCGCGATGATGCTGGTCGGCGTGACCATGTGGTTGCAGTTGCTGTCGCCCACGGACGCACCGGTGGAGCATGGTCGACGGCGTTCACGCCGAAGTCACCAGCCCGCATCCGATGAGGTCCCATCGGCCGCGATCGAACATCGTTCAGAATCGCCAGAACAACTTCCACGATTGCGTGTGGTAGGCGGTCGGGGCAGCAGAAGCTTGAATGTAAAACACTAGCCCCTTGTGACCGGATAGCCCATCACCAGGCAAAGCGCAAGCTTGCCGCAGTTGGTCCACTGGGCTATCGTGGCGCACCGCAACACGTTTGGCGCGTAGGCCTTGCAGCACTGGTACGCCGTACTCACCAAACCCCGATTGGAAAGTCAGGCAACTATTCGGTTGCTGGATCAGGGTTACGAGTGTCTTTATCCCAGAATTCGTCGATCGGTCCGCTCTGCAAAGGGAATGCAGATACGGACTGAATCGCTGTTTCCGCGCTATGTATTTGTTTCAGTCGATCCCGAAATCACTTCGCTGGCTCCGGTCAGATCAACCCGCGGCGTCGCCGGGTTGGTGAAGTTTGGTGGGGTACCGGCCATAGTGCCCGATCAGGTAATTACGCAGATTCGGTTGCGGCTGGATGCCGAAACGGGCCTGGTAAACCTGCAGGCACCGGATTTGCAGCCCGGCACCAAGGTCAGAATTGCGCAGGGCCCGCTGGAAGGCGTCGAAGGCATCTTCCGCTCGGTCGCCGGACATGATCGAGTCAGGGTGCTGTTGACCCTGATGGGGAGTGAACGCGAAGTCGTATTGCCGCGCGTAGCGCTCGGCATCCGACTTTAGTTCACGTTCAACAAAATCAGGCAGTTGTGCCATGCGGAGCTACACCGTAGGGCGGCAGCGTGGTTGAAGGGGGTGCGCGGATGGCGCACCAAGTGAGCGCGTTAGCGGCCAGAGCGCGCAGCCCGTCGGTTGGAGGTAGCGCGGTCCCGGCGCGCATGCTGAGTCGATCTTCGCCCTGGTCAACTTCGCGCCGGCGGCCGCGTCTCACATGCAGGGCGAACGCGGTGACCGTGAGCCTGCGAGATTCATGACCTAAGCCATTGATTTGTAATTGATGCGCGGTCGGCGCTTGGCGGCTGGCCGGTCATTGCAGCGCATGCCGTGGCAATCCAGAGATCTTGTACGAGAAGAGCGGAAGAGCGCTGGATCGCCGCGGTCGCTTAGGCTCCCTCGCGATGACGAGCTTCGTTCCAGACACACGGTGACCTCGTTGCGCCCTGTGAGAGACGCGGCCGCCGGCGCGAATATGACCGGGGCGAAAGACGAGGCACCACGCGCGCCGGGACCGCGCTACTTCCAACTCATGGCTCTGCGCTCCGGCTCTTGCCCTTGCCCTTAACCTAAAACCTGAAACCTAAAACCTGAAACGGCCTTTTTAAAACCTTGAACCCCGCCCCCGCCGCCCCCCTCATCCCCCTAACCGACTCGACAGTTGCCGTAATCGGCATGGGCTACGTAGGCCTACCGTTAGCCGTCGCCCTGGCCGAGCATTTCGACACCATCGGTTTCGATATAGACCAAGCGCGCGTGCGTGAGCTCGCTGCCGGTCGTGATCGCACCCACGAAGTGGACGCCGAAGAGTTGGCGGCGGTTTCGGCGAGACTGCGCTTCAGCGCCCAATGCGACGAGCTGTCCGCGGCCAACGTCTACATCATCGCCGTGCCAACTCCGGTAACGGCCCAGCGCCTGCCCGATCTGGAGCCCTTGCGCAGCGCGTCGCGCGAAGTGGGTCGCTGGCTCAAGCGCGGCGACGTGGTGATCTTCGAGTCCACCGTCTATCCCGGTTGCACCGAGGAAGACTGCGTGCCCGAGCTCGAAGCGACCTCCGGGCTGCGCTACAACGTCGACTTCTACTGCGGCTACAGCCCCGAGCGGATCAATCCGGGCGACAAGGCGCGGCGCCTGCCGGACATCGTCAAGATCACTTCCGGCTCGACCCCGGAGGTGGCCGAGCACGTCGATGCGCTGTACCGCAAGATCATCCGCGCCGGCACCCACATGGCGCCGAGCATCGCGGTGGCCGAAGCGGCCAAGGCGGTCGAGAACACCCAGCGCGACGTCAACATCGCGCTCGCCAACGAGCTGGCGCTGATCTTCAAGCGGCTGGACATCGACACCGAAGCCGTCCTTGCTGCGGCCGGCACCAAGTGGAACTTCATGCCGGTGCGGCCCGGCCTGGTCGGCGGTCATTGCATCGGCGTCGATCCCTACTACCTGATCCACAAGGCCGAGGAAGCCGGGCACTACCCCGAGCTGATCCGCGCCTCGCGTCGCATCAACGACGGCATGAGCGCCCACATCAGCGGCGAGATGATCAAGTTGATGGCACTCAAGGGCCTGGCGATCGTCGGTTCCCGGATCCTGATCCTGGGCCTGGCCTTCAAGGAAGACTGCCCGGACCTGCGCAACACCCGCGTCGTAGAAGTGTTGCGCGAACTGCGCCGCTTCCACGCCGAAGTCGACATCCACGACCCCTGGGTCGACCCGGCCGAGGCCGCCCACGAATACCAGGTCAATCTCTGCCCCGACCCGCCAGCCGGCGCCTACGACGCCATCCTGATAGCCGTCGCCCACCGCCAGTACCGCGAGCTGGGCCCGACCGGATTGCGTGCGTGGCTGAAGCCGAAGGGGGTGATTTACGATATCAAATATGCGTTGGGGGTTGGGGAGGCGGAGGCCAGACTTTGAATTTTCGTTCCTCGTCAAGTTCGGTGCGCAACCGGGCCGTTTTAGGTTTTAGGTTTTAAGTTTTAGGGAAAGGCAAGGGCCCATCCGCTTCGGCCTTTCGCT
>JBGTIE010000274.1:0-2474 GCA_041745855.1 Lysobacterales bacterium
ACCGACGAAGAAATGGCCGTGGCCGGCAGCTTCGGCATCAAGTCGTTGCCGACCGTGGTGCTGTTCAAGGACGGTCGGCCGGTCGACGGATTCATGGGCGCGCAGCCGGAAGGCGCGATCCGGGCCTTCCTGGCCAAGCACATGGCGCCGCTGGAAGGGCAGGCCGAGCACGTCGTCGACGAGCCGGCCGATCTGGGTCTGGAAGACGCAATCGCGCAGACCCAGGCCGCGATCGAAGCCGAGCCGGAAAAGCACGAACTGAAGGCCGAACTGGCCGACCTGCTGATTCAGGCCGGCGAACTCGAAGACGCCGAGGCCCTGCTCACCGCCCTGCCCGACACCGCCCAGATCGGCGAGCCGGCCAAGCGCGCGCAGGCCAGATTGCGCTTCGCCCGAATCGCCGCCGAGGCGGGTTCGGAGTCCGAACTGCAGGCCGCCCTGCACGCCGACGCGGGCGACCTGCAGGCGCGTCATCATCTGGGCGCCCTGTACCTGGCCGCCGGCCAGGACAAGGCCGCGCTGGACCAGTTCATGACGATCCTGAAGACCGACCGCACTTTCGGCGACGACCTTGGCCGCAAGGCCCTGGTCGATGCCTTCCGGGTCGTGACCAATGCGGAGTTGGTGGGGGATTATCGGCGGAAGATGTCCAGCCTATTGTTCTAGCCCGGATATTTCATAAACCTACTACTGCGGCCGCCGATCATCACGTCGTGGCGCGGTTTGCTCCCGTTTGTCGGCTCAACGTAGAGCAAACTACGCCTTCACCGCCAAACGGTCCGCGAACCGCACCACGACGCGCCCTCGGCGGCCTCGCTACGAACATTCCCTTGTGGGTGTTTCAGCCCTTGTGGCTTGTCAGCGGCACCAGCAAGCGGCCTTGCTCGCGCTTGACTGCGGCATAGCATTCGCAGGCCCGCTTTTCCATCCCGAGCCGGTCCAGTATCGAGATGTGGCCGCGGCGGTAGCGGATCAGGCCATCGTGCTGCAAGCGCACTGCTACGTCGGTGATGCTTTCGCGACGCACGCCAAGCGCCTGGGCGATCAGCTCCTGGGTCATCACCAGCTTGTCCGACGGCAAGCGGTCCAGCGCGCACAACAACCAGCGGCAGACCTGCTGTTCGATGTGGTGGTGCCGGTTGCAGGCAACGCACAGCGTCATCTGGCCGATCAGCGAAAGGGTGTGACGCAGAAGCAACGCGCTTAGCGGGCCGGCACGTTCGAATGCTTGCCGGAACTGGCTCGCCGGCAGCCGGACTGCGCCACCGGCCACCAGCACGCGGGCTGAACTGGAAGTGCTGTTGCCGCCCAGGAATAGCGCCAGGCCCACCATGCCTTCCTTGCCGACAACGGCGGTTTCCGCCGATGCGCCGGTTGCGGTCACGTAGTGCAGCGAGATGATGGACGTGGTCGGGAAGATCGCGTATTGCATTGTGCTGCCGGGTTCGTAGATGGATTCACCCAAGCGCAGGGTGATCGGCTCCAGGTGCCTGGCAATGAAGTCGAAGTCCTCGTCCGGCAACGAGCCCAACAAGTGATTGAGCCGCATCAAGGCGTTCATTCAGTGACCGTCGGTCAACACTTCAACCCCCACGCCGCGGTAGCCTATGAAGCGGCAGGTCTGATCAAACATGGGCTGCCCGCTCACGCGGTACTGCCGGAGTGCCCCGTTCGCGCTCTGGCGGCTGAAGGGAAAATCCAGAAACGGCTCGCGCGCGTCAATCCGCGCGCGCAAGGCCGTGCGCTCGGCTTCGTCCCAGCCGTCCGTGGCGATTTCCGGCGTACTGTCGGCGTCGGTCAAGGCTCCCACCTGGATGCCCAGCATTTCCAGCACCGGCCCGGATACTTTCGTGAAGGTCCCGCTTTCGTCCTGCTCCCAGTACCAGTCGGTCGCCAGTTCGGTCAGGCCGCGAAAGCGCGCTTCGCTTTCACGCAGTTCCTGGGTGCGCTCGAGGACCGTGGCTTCAAGCTGGCTGTTATGCAGCGCCAGTTGCCGGTACAGCAAACGCACTTCCAGCATGTTGCGGATGCGGGTGCGGACCTCGATCAGGTCCAGCGGCTTGCTGATGAAGTCCTTGGCCCCGGCCTCCAATGCACGCAGCTTGTGGCCGGGCTGCGCCGTCAGCACGATCACCGGCAGGTAGGGGTCTCGCTCAATCGTCTTCAGACCCTCCATCACCTGGAAGCCGTCGGTGCCCGGCATCTGCAGGTCGAGCAGGATCAGATCGTAGTCATGCTGGCGGTGCAATGCGCACACCTCGGCAGGCAGCATCGTCGCCGTGACCTGGCTGTAGCCGGCGTCTGCCAGCAGGCGCTGCAACATGCGTATGTTAGCGTCCTGGTCGTCAACGATGAGGATGCGGGCGCCGAGGATGTCGCTGTCGGTGATCATGGTGTGTGGTCCTCCTTGGTTTTGTTTGCCGCGCTTGCCTCGCGCGCCGGCGGTGTGGCCGGAACCTCCGGTGGATCGGACC
>JBGTIE010000275.1:0-2897 GCA_041745855.1 Lysobacterales bacterium
GGGCATGCTGCACGGCGCGCTCGCTACGTCGTCGGTGGCGGTCGGCACGCTGACCCAGTTGGATACGGCGCGGGCCGCGGCCGAGCCGGGTGTGGTCGCCGTTTACACCCATACAAACTTGCCCGACTACAAACCGGTCAAGGGCTTCTACGCCGGCGGTCCCGGCTCGGCCAGTTTCTGGCCGATGGAGAACGACCAGATCCGCTACGCCGGCCAGCCCATCGCCTGTGTCGTAGCGCAAACCGCCGCGGCGGCGCGAAGGGGTGCGCAGTTGATCGAGGCGAAGTACGAGACCGACCAAAGCCACATCGCGATGGATCCGGCCGAGAGTTTCATCGTCGGCGCCGGCGAGGACAGCGAGGGCATGGTCAAGACCAAAGGCGATCTGGCCGAAGGGCTGGCTGCCGCGGCGCAAACCGTCGAGGCCGAATACATCACCCCGTTCCAGCACCACAATCCGCTGGAGATGTTCTCGGCCACAGCGGAGTGGCGCGCCGATCGGCTGACCGTCTGGATGCCGTCGCAGTCGGTCCGGACTCTGCGCGCCGGCATTGCCCAGGCCTATGGTCTGGCCGAGACCAGCGTCCGGGTGATCTCGCCCTTCGTCGGTGGGGCCTTCGGAGCCAAGGCCGGGATCACTCCCTATGCGATGCTGACCATTGCGGTGGCCAAGGCCGTCGGTGCTCCGGTGCGGCTGATCGTGAGCCGCTCCCAGATGTATACGGTGGCCACTTTCCGCCCCGAGTCGGTGCAGCGCTTTCGCCTCGGCGCCGATGCCAACGGCAAGCTGACCGCTCTTGAGCATATCGAGATCGGCCAGACCTCGCAGTTCGATGACGTGGTGAACGCCGGTACCCACATCACCCGCGCGATGTACGCCTGCCCGAACATCCATACCGAACAGCGGCTGTCCCGCTCCGACACCAACTCCGGCGGTTTCATGCGGGCGCCGAACGAGATGCAGACCTTCTTCGGCCTTGAGTCGGCGCTGGACGAACTGGCGATCAAGCTGGGCATGGACCCGGTTGCGCTACGCCGGGTCAATGACACCGACCGCCATCCGATCGCAGATGTGCCGTTTTCGTCGCGTTCGCTGATCGAAAGCTATGACGCGGTGGCCGCCAGTTTTGGCTGGGCCAGGCGCACGTCCGAGGTCGGTTCGATGACCGACGGCGACTGGCTGGTGGGGTTCGGTTGCGCCACGGCGACATACCCGACCAACCTGCTGGCCTCGAACGCGCGGGTGCGGATGCGAGGGACTGGCCACGCCTACATCGAACTGGCGGCCCACGACGTCGGCACCGGCACCTACACCATCCTGGCGCAGATCGCTGCGGCTCGGCTGGGCTTGCCGGTCGGTGCCTGCGATGTGGTGATGGGCGAGGGCGATTTGCCGGTCGCGCCCATTTCGGGCGGTTCGGCCACTGCCGCATCGGCCGGGTCGGCGGTCCACGATGCCTGCATGAAGATCGGTCGGCAAATCGCGACGCAGGTTTCGGCGATGTCCGAGGGGCCGCTGTCAGGCGTGGATCCGGCCCGGATCACGCTGGACAACGGCGTGCTGAAGGGTCCGGCCGGCCATACTCAGTCGCTGACCGAGGCGGTGGCCTCGACGCCGACCGGCGAGATCGAGGTCATCGGCGAGTTTCGCCACGAGGCGATGACCGACAAGATGATTCAAACCACCTTCAAGGGCGGTTATGGCTCCGCCGGCCCGGTGACACCCGAGATGGCGATGTTCGCCTTTGGGGCGGAAATGGTCGAGGTGCGGGTGCATCGCTGGACCCATGAGATCCGGGTCCCGCGACTGCACGGCGCCTTTGCGGCCGGCACCATCCTGAATCGCAAGACCGCCCATTCGCAGCTGATGGGCGGAATGATCTGGGGCATCGGCTCGGCGCTGCACGAGATGACCGAGATCGACAAGCCGCGGGCCCGATTCCTCAATGCCAACATCGCCGAATACCTGATCCCGGTGAACGCAGACGTACGCGAAGTGCGGGTCGAGATGCTGGAAGAGCGCGACGATTACGTCAATCCGCTCGGCGTCAAGGGTATCGGCGAGTTGGGAATCGTCGGCACCGCGGCAGCAATCGCCAATGCCGTGTACCACGCTACCGGCAAGCGGCTGAGGCGGCTACCGATCCGGATATCCGATCTGGTTTGATTCAGATAGTTATCCAACCTAGGCGCCTCGATCTTGCTCTTCCTCCGCGTCCTCCGCGTCTCCGCGTGAGACCGCTCTTGCGGTTCATGGCCCGGGTGCACAACGGGCCGGAAAGGCGTCTCGCGATGACGAGGGTTCATGGCAGGAAAGGGAAGAGCGCCGGCCGCCTCGCGCAGGCTGCCTCAGTGCGAAAGTCGGAGCTTGGCGGGCGCGAGGCTACGTCGGTCGCGATCGAAGGGCGAGGGCGGCTAAATGCGCAAAAGCGGCTCTCGTCATGCCGGATCGAGCTGTAGCAACGCCTGCCGAAAATCCTCGACCAGATCGTCTGGATGTTCGAGTCCCACCGACACTCGCAGCAAATCTGCCGGTGTGATCGGGTGGGCGCCTTCGACGGATGCCCGATGCTCGATCAGGGTTTCGCAGCCACCGAGTGAGGTGGCGTTGTGGATCAGCTTCAGTCCCGCGGCGACGGCGAGGGCGGCGTCGCGGCCGCCCTTCATCCGGAAGCTGAGCATCGCGCCGTAGTTGCTCATCTGGCGAGTGGCGATGGCGTGGTTGGGATGGGAAGACAGGCCGGGCCAGTGCACGATCGATACCTGCGGCTGCGCGGCCAGGAACTCGGCCACACAGCGGGCGTTGCGGCAGTGCCAGGCCATCCGCGCTGGCAGCGAGCGGCAGCCTCGCAGCGTGAGCCAGGCGGAGAAGGGCGCGAGGATGTTGCCGGTGATGT
>JBGTIE010000276.1:0-3820 GCA_041745855.1 Lysobacterales bacterium
CAGGCGGTGGCACCGCCGCCAACTCGGCACGCTTCTGCAACTGCTCATAGGCCGACTCACGATCGACGGTGTGCTCGTAGCGATGGCGCAGCGCGCTGGCGGCGATCACCTGGCCGCGCTCGATCTCGTCGATCGTGCCCATGCGTGACTGCGGCGGCACCACCCAGGCGCGCTGGACCATCTGCGGCACGGCCTTGTCGCCGAGCATCGACACCAGTGCCTCGCCGACGCCCATTTGGGTAATGGCTTCGGCCACGTCGATGGCCGGATTGGCGACGAAGGTTTCCGCTGCCACCCGCACCGCCTTTTGGTCGCGCGGTGTAAAGGCACGCAGGGCATGCTGGATCCGGTTGCCGAGCTGGCCGAGCACGTTTGGTGGCACGTCATCGGGTTGCTGACTGCAGAAATACACGCCCACGCCCTTGGAACGGATCAACCGCACCACCTGTTCTACCCGCGACTGCAGCTCCGGCGGCGCCTCGTCGAACAACAGATGCGCCTCGTCGAAGAAGAACACCAGCTTGGGCTTGTCCAGATCGCCCACCTCGGGCAGTTCCTCGAACAGCTCCGACAGCAGCCAGAGCAGGAAGCTGGTGTAGATCCGCGGCCGCAGGATCAGCTTGTCGGCGGCCAGGATATGGATCGGCCCACGACCGTCCGGCGCCACCCGCAGCAGGTCCTCCAGCTGCAGCGCGGGTTCGCCGAAGAATGCCTCGGCGCCTTCGCCCTCCAGCGTCAGCAGCGATCGCTGCACCGCGGCAATGGAGGTCCTGGAGACCAGGCCGTAGCGGGTCGAGATGTCTTTCGAATTGTCGGCAACGTGGGTCAGCAGCGCGCGCAGATCCTTCAGGTCCAGCAGCAGCAGCCCGTTGTCATCGGCGACCCGGAAGGCGACCTGCATGACACCTTCCTGGACATCGTTCAGCCCGAGCATGCGCGACAGCAACAGCGGGCCGATCTCACTCGGCGTGGTCCGCAAGGGATGCCCCTGCTTGCCATGCAGGTCCCAGAACACCACCGGAAAACCGGCTGGCTGCCAGTCCTCGATGCCGAGCATCTCCAACCGCTTGCCGAACTTTTCGCTCATCTTGCCCGGCTGGCTCAACCCGCCCAGATCACCCTTGACGTCAGCCAGAAACACCGGCACCCCACGCGCCGAAAAGGCCTCGGCCAGGATCTGCAGGCTGACTGTCTTGCCGGTACCAGTGGCCCCGGCGATCAGACCGTGCGATTGCCGTAGCGGGACAGCAAGTCGATCGGCACATCGCCCACGGCGACGCGGATACGGCTGGGATCGATCACGGGCAGGCTCCGCGGAGAAGGGGTGGGGCGATTCTAGCCTGAAGGAGAAGGCGGCCCCTCGGCGGAACGCCGACTTCTCTGCCGCCAGGGAGTTCACTTCGGGGTCGGGGTCGGAATCGGTATCGGAATCGATCCTTGCCCGGCGTATCCGACTGCCACTTCGTGAACCGTATGGCCACGCCGCCCCTGGGTAGTCAGGATCGCCACGATCTGGTCCAGTGCGGCGGTACTTCCTGACGACGTTCTCGATCACAGCCCGGCAGACGTCGAGTCGTTGATGGCCAAACCCGATGCCGTCCCCGATTCCGATTCCGATTCCGATTCCGACCCCGACCCCGACTTTCGGCTTCGCATCGTTGTATCAGTTTGAATCGCACACCAAGTCACCCCGCACCAGCATCGAAGCCCAGCGCCCCGTGTTATCCTGCGCCCCCGCTTTTTTCCTTTTCGGGGCAGCCCATGTTGACGCTAGCCGCGCGCATGTCCCGTGCCCAGCCGAGTGCGATCATGGAGATCGCGATGAAGGCTAAACGCCTTGCGGCGCAGGGACGCGACATCATTTCCTTTTCCATTGGTGTGCCCAATTTCCTGCCTGGGCCACACGTTTACGAGGCCGCCGCTGCTGCGCTGCAGCACGACAGCGGCCAGTACGGTTCCAATCGCGGGGCCGACGCCCTGCTGGACGCCTATCTGGCCAGTCTGGAGCGCGGTGGCATCCACGGCTATAGCCGTGAGCATCTGGCGACCGGCGTCGGTGCCAAGCACGTGCTGTTCAACCTGCTCTATGCGATGCTGGACGAAGGCGACGAGGTCCTGATCCCGACGCCGTACTGGACCAGCTATGTCGACATGGTCGATGTGCTGGGCGCGGCCAAGGTGTTCCTGCCCTGCGGTGCTGAACAGGACTACAAGCTGCGGCCGGAGCAGATCGCGGCCGCGGTCACGCCGAAGACCAAGGTCCTGCTGTTCAACAACCCGTCCAATCCGACCGGGATGGTGTACAGCCAGGCCGAGATCGCCGCACTCGCGGCTGAACTGGTCAAGCACGACATCTACGTGCTGTCGGACGACATCTACAACCAGATGATCTACGACGGGGTCGGCTGGCACCACCTGGTCAATGCCGAGCCAGCACTGCGCGACCGCGTCATCTTGATCGACTCGATCAGCAAGACCTACGGCATGCCGGGCTGGCGCGTTGGCTTCATGGCCGGCCCGAAAGAGATCGCGCAGGCCTGCGTGGTGCTCAATTCGACCCACATTACCAATCTGCCGGAAGTCGTCTGCGCCGGCGCGGTGGCGGCATTGACCGGGCCACAGGACGTGCCGCAGGGCAAGTGCATCGAGTTCGCCGCCCGCCGCGATCAAGTGCTGGCGAGCTTCGGCCGAATCGATGGCATGAGTTGCCCGCGGCCGCAGGGTGCCTTTTACGCCTTCCCCGACATTTCCTTTGCCTTTGGCCGCAAGAGCCGCGGCCAGCTGCTGAGCAACGACGTGGAGGTCTGCGCGGCGATGCTCGAGGCCGTCGGCGTGGCCTGCGTGCCCGGCAGCGCCTTCGGCGCGCCGAAGGCAATGCGGATCAGCTATACCTGCAAGGCGCATGAACTGCCCAACGGCCTGGCCCGGATCGAGAAGTTCTTCGCCGAACTGGACTGACCACGAACTGGACTGAAGTGCAATGGCCTGGAGCCGGCAGCAAAGCTAAGCTCGCTCCAGCCTGATACCCACATCGTATTAACGCTCTTGAAAGGAATCGCACAATGAAAGCTCCCGTACGCGTCGCCGTGACCGGGGCGGCAGGGCAGATCGGTTATGCCCTGCTGTTCCGCATCGCCTCCGGCAACATGCTCGGTCCCGACCAGCCGGTGATCCTGCATCTGCTCGAGATCACCCCGGCGTTGCCGGCGCTGGACGGCGTGATCATGGAGCTCAATGACTGCGCCTTCCCGACCCTGGCCGGCGTGGTGCCCACCGACGACCCGAACGTCGCCTTCAAGGACGTCGACTACGCGCTGCTGGTCGGCGCCCGTCCGCGCGGCCCCGGTATGGAACGCAAGGATCTGCTTGAGGCCAACGCGGCGATCTTCTCGGTCCAGGGCAAGGCGCTGAACGCCCACGCCAGCCGCAACGTGAAGGTGCTGGTTGTCGGCAACCCGGCCAATACCAACGCCTTGATCGCGCAGCAGAACGCACCGGATCTGGATGCTAGCTGCTTCACCGCGATGATGCGGCTGGATCACAACCGCGCGCTGTCGCAGTTGGCCGAGAAGACCGGCAGCCACAGCACCGCGGTCAAGCAGATGATCATCTGGGGCAATCACAGCGCCACCCAGTACCCGGACATCCACCACTGCACCGTTGATGGCAAGGCGGCGACGTCTCTGGTCGACATGGACTGGGTCAGCAACGACTTCATCCCGACCGTGCAGCAGCGCGGCGCGGCGATCATCAAGGCGCGCGGTGCCTCCAGCGCGGCCAGTGCGGCGAGCGCGGCGATCGACCACATGCACAGCTGGGC
>JBGTIE010000277.1:0-3547 GCA_041745855.1 Lysobacterales bacterium
GATTCAAACTGATGCAGAAGCGGCTCTCGTCAACGCCGAATTCGCTGCCGCCAGGGAGCTCACCTCGGGGTCGGGGTCGGAATCGGTATCGGAATCGGTCCTTGCTCGGCGAATCCGACTGCCTTTTCGTGACCCTTGTAGCCACGTCGCCCCTGCGTCGTCAGCATCGCTACGGTCGAGTGCGGCGGTACTCCTGACGGCGTCGTTCGTGACAGCTCGGTACATGGCTCGAAAGTCCAGCAGCCCTTGACCAGACCGGCTGCACCGCCCGCGTTCATTCGGCCCTCTGCTAGCATCCAAGGCAACATGAGCACGCCAGATCATGCAACGCGTCGGGCCTGGCCGGCTGATTTCCCGCCGGTGGCCCTGCATGGCGCGGAAACGCAAGTGAAGCAGCACCCGGCTTACGCTGCGGCTAAAGCCGGTGACATGCCCTCCGCCGCGATCCTGGTGAAGGCCTTGGCTAACGTCGAGGTCATTTCCGCGCTGATTGCGACGCACAAGGCCAGTCGCCCGATCCTGTTACCGGTCTACGCCATCGAAAGCGCCGGCAACAATCCGATTCCGCAGGCGCTGGCCCACTACATTGCTGCGCATGCCGGTTGGAACGTCGACAACCAGATCGTGCAGGCCAATCGTGTCGGCCGGACCGGGCGCGACGGCTACTACCGCCTGGCTGTGCAGCCTCGCTTCGACGGGAAGGTACAAGTCGGTAAGCCTTATGTATTGGTGGACGACTTCCTCGGTCAGGGCGCGACGCTGGCCAATCTGCGCGGACATGTGTTGACCCTGGGCGGCAGCGTCGTCGGCGCGACCGCGCTGACTGGCAAGCCCCATTCGGCTATGCTGGCCCTTCAGGCCGGCACGCTGCTCAAGTTGAGATCGATCCATGGAAAACTCGAAATCTGGTGGCAGGATCAACTCGGGTTCGGCTTCGACCAGTGCACCGAGTCCGAGGCCCGCTACCTCATCGCCCGGAGCGATGCTGACCGCGTCCGAGCTGAAGTCCTTGCGCGACTCAATCCAGACGGGTGACGCGTACTTTCGCGAGTACTTCGCCCAGTTCAAGGGCTGATATCCGCCGCACTGAATTACGCGCTGCTCATGTAGGCCGTTGTACCCGATCGGCGCGGTGCCCGGACAAACGCCGCGCAGCCACTTCCGATCGGGTTCAGCGGCGCTCTTGCTGACAGGTACATCCCGGCAAGCGCGCGAAGATCAATCCCAAGCGCCCGCGGATCCGCTACCGCGCAGCCACCGTTTCCAGAACTGCCTCTGGATGCTTTTCTATCACCCTGAGCAGAACCTTGGCTGGACCGGTCGGAACCCGACGGCCCTGTTCCCAGTTGCGCAGGGTGCCGAGCGGAACAGCGACTACCTCGGCAAACCGTGTCTGAGACAATCCCGTCGCTTTACGGATCATGCGGACATCAACATCGTCGACCACGAACTCACGCGCGGGCACGCGCTCGCCCCGAGCGATCTCGCCCATCTGCGTCACACTCTCCAGCAACTCGGCGAACAACTTCGCGTCCATCATGTCCAGTCCTCGATCAGGCGCCGCAATGCGGCCTTCTGGTCTTCGCTCAGATCGTCCTGAACGCCCACTGCAGTCTCAACGAAGACCATGCAGAGACACTACGCCGCTGGCGTACCATATGTCAATCGCGGAGGGTGGGCCCCTTTTCCAGCCCGGAAATGCACACGGGCCATGAACCCGCGTCATCGCGAGGGAGCCTGGTGGCAAGAAAAGCAGGGCGACCGCGGCGATCGCGTTTGCCTCTGACGAACAAGGAGCACTGGATTGCCGCGGCCCACGCCGAACGGGCGCACGTCTACGGGCGGCGCGCTTGCTTCGGAAGGAACGAGGCGATCATGCGCAGCCGCTGAGACTTTCATTTCGCCCCTTCAGCGAGAAGCGAGGACACACAAACTATCCAGCACCGATTTTCGCCCCGCAACAGCCAGCGCGAGGCGGCCGGCGCTCTACTTTGGACTGCGTCGCTTTGGATGCATGCGAAACCAGCTTGCGTCGGACGCCGGTTTTCATCGCCCAACCCAATGTAGGAGCCTGCCTGCAGGCGAAACCAGGTTGCGTCGGTTGTCAGTTTTCGTCGCCCAACCGCGTGTAGGAGCCTGCCTGCAGGCGAAGCCAGCTTGCGTCGGTTGTCAGTTTTCCTCGCCCAACCACGTGTAGGAGCCTGCCTGCAGGCGAAACCAGATTGCGTCGGACGCCGGTTTTCATCGCCCAACCACGTGTAGGAGCCTGCCTGCAGGCGAAACCAGGTTGCGATGGAGAACGGGCTCGGCCGTAAAAGGCAAGAGCGAATGCAAGAGCAAGAGCTTCGCCTGCAGGCAGGCTCCTACGAGAGCAAGGGCAACAGCAAGAGCTTCGCCTGCAGGCAGGCTCTACGAGAGCAAGGGCAGGGCGTCTCGGCCAAGCCGCCCCCTATCGCCTGTTCCGCCGCAGTCGGTTAACTTCCTGCATCCGCTCTCGCTGGCCGCAGCATGACCGCGCAGTCCCACACGATCAGTAGCGCTGACGCCCAAGCCTTCATCGCCAAATGGCACGGCGTGACGGCGTCCGAGCTGTCCACCTCGCAGAGCTTCCTGATCGACCTGTGTCATCTGCTGGGCGTGGCAACCCCGCACCCGACGGCCGAGCAGGACTACATGTTCGAGCGGCCGATCAGCTTCAGTCATGGCGATGGCAGCAGCAGCGCCGGGCGGATTGATCTGTATCGGCGCGGTGCCTTCGTGCTGGAATCCAAAAAACTCAAGGCCGCCAGCCACACCCAGGGTTTCGACAAGGGCATGTTGAGCGCGCGTTCGCAGGCGGAAAACTATGCGCGTGCCTTGCCGGCTGCGGAAGGGCGCCCGCCGTTCGTGCTGGTCGTCGATGTCGGTAACCGGATCGAGATCTACGCCGAGTTCAGCCGCTCCGGCGGCACCTACACGCCCTTTCCGGATCCGCGCAGTCATCGCATCGCGTTGACCGATCTGGCGCAAGCCGAAGTACGCGAGCGACTGCAGCGGATCTGGACCGACCCGTTGTCACTCGACCCGGCGCGTGAGTCGGCCAGAGTCACCCGCGCGATTGCCGATCAGCTGGCGCAGCTGGCGCGCAGTCTGGAACAGGCCGGCCATGCACCCGAAGCCGTCGCCCAGTTCCTGATGCGCTGCCTGTTCACGATGTTCGCCGAGGACGTGCGGCTGCTGCCGGAAGACAGCTTCCGCCAGCTGTTGCTGCGCCACGCCGAGCAACCGGACATCGCCATGCGGATGGTCGCGCAGCTGTGGCGCGACATGGATGTCGGCGGCTTCTCGGCGGTGCTGGCTGGCGACCTGCTGCGCTTCAACGGCAAGCTCTTTCACGACGCCACCGCCCTGCCCCTCACCCCCGACCAGATGGCCCTGCTGCTCAAAGCCGCCGAAGCCGACTGGACCGCGGTGGAGCCCGCCATCTTCGGCACCCTGCTCGAGCGCGCCCTCGACCCCAAGGAGCGCCACAGCCTGGGCGCCCACTACACCCCGCGCCGCTACGTGG
>JBGTIE010000278.1:0-8629 GCA_041745855.1 Lysobacterales bacterium
CCGCAGCAGTGAAGCCATTCGATGCGGTGTGGACTGAAAAACGACAACGGCCCGCACGTGGCGGGCCGCAGGCGTACATAAGTGGTCGGGGTGAGAGGATTCGAACCTCCGGCCCCCACCTCCCGAAAGTGGTGCTCTACCAGGCTGAGCTACACCCCGACCGAAGGAGGCGGTCAAGCAGGCCAATATAGCGTGCACCAGCGAAGTTGGCAACGACCGGCATGTAGTTGGGTGCGAGTCAGAGTCATGCAGTGATGTGGAATCGGCATCGAAGGCAACGACCTGGGCTCCTGCCACGAACGACCAGCCGCGCGTCGGGCTAGGACGTCGGAAGGAATATTGCCGTACGCGACCGGATCGTGTCGATCCAGCAAACGGTCGGGCGGCGGGGCTACGCGGTTGGCGAAAAGGAGGATGGTCAAGCCGAAACGAATCGATTCCGATACCGATTCCGACCCCGGACCTCGACCTCGACCTCGACCCCGAGCGGTTGTTGCCGCTACTCCCTTATCACATACTCCTTCCGCGTCGTTTCGATCACTTCCCAGGTGCCGACAAAGCCGGGCCGCAGGATGAAGCTGTCGCCGGCGCGCAGGGTGTGGCTTTCGCCGCCTTCCTCAGTGATCACCGACAGGCCGGACAGGATGCGGCAGTACTCCCATTCGCTGTACTCGACCCGCCACAGGCCTGGCGTGGACTCCCAGATGCCGGCGTACAGCCCGTCGCGTTCTTCCACGTTCCAGGTATGAAAGCGCGGCGCGCCGGCAAGCAGGCGTTCTTCGTCCGGGGCCGACTCGTCCATGACGCCGTTGGTATGCAAGCGCAGAAAGTGCATGGGCTTCTCCTGATGGATTGCGGGTTTTGGGTAAACGCAAGAGCAAGGGCGCACAACCGTAGCGTCCCAGCATTCTGTGCCCTGGGCCCTGAGCCCTGGGCCCCAAGAACGGGCCACTGGAACTGCTCTTGGGTCAGCGGTCGTGAACCCGCCACGCGGCGGCCAGTTCATCCCAGCCAGACTGGCCCAGCCTGCGCAGCGTCTCGATATTGCGCTGATAGATCGTATCCGGATCGCCGACCTGCTCGATCGCGCGCTCGATGCTGTCTTCGCGCAGCAAGTGCAGCGTGGGATATGGGCTGCGGTTGGTCGCATTGGCGATGTCGTCGGCCAGCGCATCGGCGAAGCGGAAATCCGGATGAAAGGGGGCGATCTGGATCTCGCCCTCCAGCTTCAACGCACACAACAGTGCTTCGGTGACTTCAAGGAAATCGTTGAAGTCCAGGAAGTCACCCAGCACCTTCGGGTGCACCAGCAGCGTCGTTTCCAGCTGCACCGGATCGGCATCGCGCAGCCGTTCCAGTTCCGCCTGCAGGTCGACCAGCAGCGCATCGACATCGCCCGCATCACTGCGGACGATCCGGATCCTGCCCTCCCGTGCCGGCACGCGCGCGAACGGACACAGGTTCAGACCCAGCACCGCGGCTTCGAGCCATTGCCGGGTGGCCCGCACGACGGCGTCCGCCGGATCGTCCAATTGTGCATCGGGCGCAGGTGCTGGTTGCGCGGGCGATTCAGCCATGATGGGGTCCGGCGTAGCAGGTTGCTCAGTATCGCGCAGGTGAAGCTCCAGCAGCGGCGATGCGAGCCCTTTGCTCATGCGATTCAAACTGATGCAGAAGCGGCTCTCGACAACGCCAAATTTTCTGCCGCCAAGGAACTCACCTCGGGGTCGGGGTCGGGGTCGGAATCGGTATCGGAATCGGTCCTTGCCCGGCGTATCCGACTGCTTCGTGGTGAACCTTGTAGCCACGCCACCCCAGCGTTGTCAGCATCGATGCGATCTGGTCGAGTGCGGCGAGTACGCCCCCGACGACGTTGTGACTGCCCGGAACACGGCTAGTCGTTGATCGCCAAACCCTATGGCGCTCTCGATTCCGATTCCGATTCCGACCCCGACTTCAACATTGCTGCATCAGTTTGAATCGCACCCAGCTCTTGCTGTCACTCCCGACTCCCGACTCCCAACTGATTCCCGCCCCGAACTCCCGAGCGCGCAGCCAACGCAGTGCTCAACTGGCAGTATCAGCCTCGACCTTGCGGCCATCGCCGATCAGTATCCCGACCGGACGCAGGGCCTCGTTGTCACGACACAGGATGGCGAAGCAGGCCAGCAGTGGGCCGGCGAGCAAAAAGCCGGTCACACCCCACAACCATCCCCACAGCATCAGCCAGACGAACACCACCGTGGGATCCAGCGCCAGCCGTCGGCCCAGCACCGTCGGCGTCACGAACTGCCCCTCGATGGTGTTGAGCAACAGAAAGACGCCAGGTACCGCCAGCGCCGCAGCGATGCTCTCGAAGGCACTGAAGCCGACCAGCGACAGCAGCAACAGCATGATGACCGGACCCACGTACGGAATGAAGTTGAGCAGGAAGGTGACCGCGCCCCAGAGCAGTGGATTGGGCACGCCCATCAGGTACAGAGCCGCGGTAACCCCCAGCGCCAGCACGAAGTTGATCAGACTGACCATCATCAGATAGCGAGACACCTCCTCCTGCACGTCGCGGGCGATGGCCACGACCCGCTTCTTGTCGGTCAACAGCGGTGCCACCTCAACCATCCGCCGCAGGAAGCGATTGCCCGACGACAGGAAGAAGTACACCAGCAGCAGCACCGCACCAATCGTGCCCAGTATGCGCGGTACGCTGACGGCCATCCCGTCGAGAAAACCGGACTCGATGGTGACCACCGTGTGCGGCTTGGAGGGGCGAGTCAGCTCGTCGATCGTGTCGCTGGCTTCGCGCGCCTTGCGCATCGGCTCTTCCAGGCTGAGGAAGCGTTGCTGCAGGGAGGCCACGGTCGCGGGCGTCGCATCGATCCACTTCCTGGCGGGTTCGCTCAGCCGTATGACACCCCACGCCATTGCGGCTACCACCAGCCCAATCACGACCAGGCTGCCCAACGGTCGCGGTAGCTTCAGGCGCTCTTCCAGCACGGTCACCAGCGGCGACAGCAGCAAAGAAAGCAGCAGCGCCAATACGATGGGGGCCAGAATGGACTTGGCGATGTAGCACACGCCAAGTACCAGCAGGATCAGGATTCCCAGTGCGATACGCTTCAGGCTCCGAAAGTCGTTCCGGAGCCTGGAGCTCTTTGCCGGGGCGCCAAGCGGCGCCGCGTCTGCGGGGACGGCCGATGCAGCCGATGGGAGGTCCGGCTGCATCAGCTTCGCTCAGTACTCGCGGAACTGGCCGCCGGACAGGCGAACGTAGCTGCCGACCCGGAGGTTACCTATATCGCGTTGCTGCTGGACCAGGCGGCGGCCGTCGTCGAACTGGACGTGGACCTCATAGCTCGATCCCGAGCGGGAGTTCTGCTCGATCTGGTGACCGGCGACTCCGCCGGCGACCGCGCCCACCGCGGTGGCTGCCTTGCGACCGTCACCGCTGCCGAACTGGTTGCCGAGTACGCCACCGATCACTGCACCCGCGACGGCGCCTCCCCCACTCGCACGCTGGCCGCCGTGAATCTGGAAGATGTCGGTGACCCGACCGCAATCGTTGCAGCCTCGGCTGTCGGTGCGGTATCCACCCGCCTGAGCATAGTCATCCTCACGGTAAGCGTCCTGGCGGTAGCCGTCGTCCCGACCGTAGTTGTCCCGGGCATGGACGTCCTGCGCGTAAACGTCCCGACGGTGGACGTCCTGAGCGTAGACATCCTGGGCGTAGACGTCCTGACGATAGCCGTCCTCAACGTATACGTCCTGTTGGTAGGGATCGTGGCCGTAGCCGCTCTGGCTGTAGCCACCAGGACTGGCACAGCCGCCGAGAGCGACTGCTCCGGTGAGCACGGTCAGGCAGAGTGCAGAGCGCAGGCTGAAGTAGTTCGGGCTGGAGCTGTTCATGGCGAGTTTCCGTTTGCAAGGTATCGGCGGTCGGACCGCGTTCCCGGTCACTCGCCACAACGGCGATGGCCAGGGCGTCATGCAAGGGCGGGTTGCCTCAAGCGGACAGTCACATGTTGAGCGATGAACCGGCCTTGAGTCGGTGCGCTGCCACACATGCAAGGAGTCGCTTCTTTCCGTGCGCCAACGTACCGACCGGCGGCAGCCGACGGCGTAAGTTGATCGTCCAGGCTGGCAGTCCGTCCAGACAAACCAGCTCCGGCCGCCGGAGCTTGGGGCGAGCCAAAACCTGACGGCTGAACCGGCCGGCTGAACAAACCCCCACCCATCACGGAGTAACACCCATGAACCAGACCAACCTACCGAACACTGGCAGCAACACCGGCGGCAGAACACAGGGCACGGTCGATCAAGTCAGCAGCGGTGCGCACCGGGCCGTTGATCGGGCCGCGAACGCCGCGGCTCCCGCCGTCGACTCCATGGCCAGCGGTGCTCATCAGGTCATCGACAAAGTCGCCGGCGCGGCCCACAGCGCGGCCGTCGGCATCGAGAACAAGGGTGAGCAGCTGCACAATGCGCAGATGCGCTTTACCGAGAGCTGCCGTCGCTACGTCAATGAACAGCCGATCGCGTCGCTCGGCATGGCGGTTGCGGCCGGCTTCGTGTTGAGTTGGATGTTCCGTAGTCGCTAGAACTGCCGCGGACTGAGGATTCAGCGATGAATTCAGCACATGGCAGTAACGGGGCGACCGATCCGCAGCAGTCGCAAGACCGGGACCGTGGACCATCGATCGCGGAATCGGAGGTTGCTGCGCCGGTCGCCCCGCGCCTGCTCGACGACATCCAAGTCATCGTCGACGAGTGGCGCGGGCGCCTCCATGATCAGCTGAGCCTGGCTGCGCTGGAGGCGCGCCTGGCTGGCGAGAATCTCGTCGTCATTCTCGCCTACGGCACCGTAGTGGGCGTTCTGCTTGGCGGTGCCTGCCTGCTGGTTGCCGCCGCGATGGTGGTCTTGCTGGTCAGACTGGGTGTGCCCACCAGCCTGGCCATGTTGCTCGGTGCGCTGTTGATGGTCCTGGGCGCCGGCGCTTTTGTGCGGGCGATCCGACGACGCAGTCGGACACTGCAGTTTCCTGCCAGCCTGCGCAGTCTGAAGCCGGACCGCAAGCCGGATGAGCCGGACCAGCCGACCGATCCGAATACAGCGAGGAACCAGGATCCGGACGGCTCGAATGCAACATCACCGGAGCACACCAGATGAGCGAGCGCGATAGTTTGCCGGCAGTCACCTTGTCCAGCCAGATCGAGGTCGTGGAACAGCGGCTGTTGCGCCGCAGGCAGGCGTCGGCCGCGCACGCTGCCTCGCTGAAGCGCCACTTGCTTGCACGCCTGACCTCCCCATGGGCTTTCCTGCTGGCAACAGGTTCCGGCTTCGCACTCGAGCGCTGGTATCACAGTCGCCGGATCGACTCTCAGACCACGACAGGGGATTCGGACCGCAGCGAATCCAAGATTTCGCTGACAGCGCTGCTGCCCCTCATCACGCTGGGCGCATCCATGGTCGAGTGGGCGCAAGTCACGCTTGCCCGTCCTCGAAGTGCGGCCCCTGATCGAGCTGAATTGAGTTAGCCTGAAGAGCCGGCGCCAAGGTTGGCGACCGGCTTTTGCTATTTCAACCAGCGTCAATCAGGAGCACAGTGCATGAACATGTCCGGCAAGGCGCCGACGGGCGTCGTGTGGATCATCAGTCTGATTCTTTATATCGTTGCGCTGGTTGCGCAGTTCGGACTGATCAAGGTCGACCCGCAGGTCGTCACCTGGAGCTGGATAATTGGCTTCGGCCTGCTCCTGCTGGCCTGCAGGGTACGCGGATTGTAGCGTCAGCTGGCGTCGCGATAAGGGTCTGCGTCAACTGATATTGGGTGAGGTCGTTTGCGGCGGACATCGGTTATCGCCGACCATCCTGCTCGTACTCGTACTCGTACTCGTACTCGTACTCGTACTCGAAAGGACCGTGATGGCTTCGAGTACGAGTACGAATACCGCGATGCTGAGTACGAGTACGACTCGGTTAGTCCTCGCCGCCCGCATCTTCCGGCGAAGCGGTCGCGGCGGAAGCCTTGACCGCCTTCACGTCCGCGGCGGGTTGCTGCTGTGAGGCCTCGCCGATGCCCGGCAGGCGCCCCGGATCACCCAGCAGCGCCGCGGCGTCGATGCGCTGGTTGTGCCAGCGGGCGCCAAAGTGCAGATGCGCGCCGGTAGCGCGACCGGATCCACCGACCACGCCAAGGCGGTCACCGCGGCGGACTTCGGCACCTTCCTCGACCGCCAGCTCGCCGAGGTGGAACACCATCGTCATCAAGCCGCCGCCGTGGTCGACCATCACCGAACGGCCGGCGTAAAAGTGATCGGCTGCCAGCACCACGGTGCCATCGGCGGGGGAATCGACAGCAACCCCGGGCCCGATCGGGTAGTCCAGCCCGGTATGCACGCTTCGAATCTTGTCGTTGTAGAGGCGCCGCTCACAGAAGTCGCTGCGGTCCTGGACCCCGGCACCTGCCGCGGGCGGTGCCAGCGGCAGTGAAAAGCGTGGATGGATGTTGGTGACGCCCTTGACCGCCTTCAGTACCGCCTCGCGCTCAGTGGCGGCGCGGGCCCGGTCCTCAGCCGAGACGTCTATGTACTCCAGTCGATCCAGAGTGATCTCGGTTTCGGTGCATTCGCGCTTCGCCACCGTCAGCGCACCGATCCGTCGCTCACCGGCAGCATTCCACAACGCCACTTCGTGCACGCCGGTTTTCTCCCGCATGTCGATCGGGTAGTAGCAGGCCGCGTCGACAGCGGCGTAGCGCCGGCCATGGATGCCACATTCGCGGGCATCGGCACCGCTCCAGCGAGCCACCCCACCCTGCAGCACGGTGGCTTCCGACTTGGCCCCGTCCACTTCCTGCGCGTGCGGCGCGGCGAATGGCGCGAGTGCGAGCAGGGGGGCGATGATGAGCTTTCGCATGCTGATTACTCCGGTGGGGCACGCCACCCCACTGGCGACGCGCTGCGCGGTCGAGCTTGACAGCCTCGATTCGGCCTGTCGGTGCGGTAACAGACAGTCGGCGGTGAAAGTGGGGAGTAGCGAGTCGGGAGGTGCGAGTTACTGATGTTTTGAGGAACCTGCAAAGGCCTCAGGGCCCAGGGCCCAGGGCACAGGGCCCAGCAAGTCAACAGCCGCTACAAGACTGGTCATACCGTGCTGCCGTTCCCGCGGTGTGAGCTTGTGAGCCCAGGGTCATCAGCTCTATGCTGCGAGCGGACGGATCAATGGAGAACGCCGTGCGATTGTCGCTGACACTGATTCTGATCGCTGTCCTGAGCCTTGCTTTGCCCAGCTGGGCCGACAGCGGGACCCTGTCCTACAGCGGCAAGTCCGTGCTGGTCACCGGCTCCACCGATGGCTTGGGTCGGGAACTGGCGCTGGCGTTGGCCGCTGACGGTGCCCACGTGATCGTGCACGGTCGCAATGTCGAACGCGGAGCGGCGCTGGTGGAGGAGATCAGCGAGGCTGGCCACGGCTCGGCGCACTTCTACGCCGCCGACTTCGCCACGATGCAGGCGGTGCGCGATTTCGCCGACCGCATTGGCAAGGACTATCCCACGCTCGACTTGCTGGTCAACAACGCTGGTATCGCATTCAATGACGGCGAGCGCCGGGTTAGCCCGGATGGCTATGAGCTGCAGTTCGCGGTCAACTATCTGGCCGGCTGGGTGCTGCTGCACAAGCTGCGCCCCAACCTGGCCGCGTCGGCACCCTCGCGGATCGTCAATGTTGCATCCGGCAGTGCCCACGCGATCGATTTCGATGACGTCATGCTGGCGCAACCGGGCGCCGCTCGTCACGGCTACGGTCAGAGCAAGCTGGCACAGGTATCGATGACCATCGAACTGGCGCCGGCCTTCGCCAGGCAGGGCATCACGATGATCTCGCTGCACCCGGCCACGCTGATGAACACCACGATGGTCGAAGGTCTGGGTATCCCGCCGCGTACCACCATCGCGCAAGGGCGCGACCATGTGATGGGTCTGATCCGTTCGCCAACGCTCGAGGCTGGCGCGTTCTATGTCAACGGCAAGGCGACCAGCCCAAACGATCCGCAGCCACTTGATCCGGAAGCCCGCGCCCGCCTGATTGCGCTCAGCGCGGAGTTGACCGGAGTGCCGGCGGAGTAGGTCTTTCGTCTGTAATTTCTTGCCGCTGGGAGGCTGCCTGATGCAAGCCGGCAATCAGCCGCCTCCGGCTCGTCCTGGATTGCTGGTCGAACTGCGGCGGCGCAATGTGCTGCGTGCCGGTGCGGTATGGCTTGCGATGAGCTGGCTGCTGATCGCGATGTGTTCCTTGCTTTTTCCGGCCGTCGGCCTGCCCATGACTGCCCTGCGCTGGCTCACGCTGGCACTGGCCGGCGCGATCGTGCCGGTATTGCTGCTGGCCTGGCGCTATGAACTGACGCCAAGGGGCCTGCGCGTGGATCGCGGTACTGGCGACAATCCGCAGGCTCCGATTACCCGGCGCCGCCTCGATCAGCTGACCGTGGTGCTGGTGCTGGGCGCGCTGAGCCTGTCACTGCTGCGCCAGTTCATCGATCAGGCCAATCCGGACCCGGTCGCGTCGCAGCCGGGTTCGGCACCACCTGCGGTGCAGGCAGCGGTCACGGCGACGGTGGTGCCGGCCCGGCCG
>JBGTIE010000279.1:0-14243 GCA_041745855.1 Lysobacterales bacterium
GCGGCCGAATCGATCGTCGACTACGCGAAGCGGGCCGGTCAGCATTGGTTCCAAGGCCTTGGCGTGGCTCGCGAGCTCTGCAAGATGAGATCGAAACCGGGCTGACTGGTCCGGAAACCCCTTGAAAGCCCCGCCAGCCTATCGGTTGGCGGGCAACTGTGGCGGGAATTCGCGGAAACTGACGCCAGATCGACGGAACGCGACCGAATCGCGCCACCGCAGCCCCGCAAACTGCCAGAAACCCCCACCTCACAGCGCATATCGCTCAAACGCACCGGTCCTCGAAGATCGCTCGGGAAAATCCATGTGTCCCCGGTTTTACCGCACCCGGTTTTACCGGTTTAGTTATTCAAAGGTCGATGAGGATGCAACAATGCTAGACCCGACCCCATTCGTTCGGTGCTTTTGTCCCGCTCTGATCAAACCAGCGCAAAATGCGCCTGACATCTGCAGGTCTGAAACTTGCGAGGTGAACTGCGATGGGATTTTTGTACTCATCAAAGAACTTGACGACGACCGACGCAGTTTGTACTCCGTGGTAGCTAACGCACTCGGCGCTTGAGATGTCGGTTAGATGCAACACCTCTGGTACGGAACAAAATCTTGGAATACTCCAATATCTAAGTGTATCTCCCTCTATGACAACCGTATAGTTCAGGCTCGTTATCTCAAAGAGGATGATTAACATTGCGACGAATCCGAAGTAAAATACAACGCTTGCAGCATCATTAATTTCTATGAAAACAATCCCCACTCCGATCATCGCTGATGGAATGGAGTGCGCAACCAATCTGTTGACCCACCACGTTCTGGCTTCAAACCGGGTTTGGGAAGTCATTTTCTCAATCTATCCATTAACGGACGAATTCAACGTCCAATTCGAAGGATTCTCCTTTTGGTGCATCTTATGTTGCCCCAGCTCTAAAGCTGGGGCAGTATTATCCTGTCTGCTTCCTTCAAGGTTCTAGTTGGAATTCGAACACATCTTGCGCACGCAAGAAAGTGGAAGGCTCGGTTTGGGTACGACTATATCTATTTGCAGTGGGGCAAACCCTTCGAACTCGATATCGCCCAGCGCGTCTATCGCCCCTCCTGCCAGCGCCTCCGTAACGTCATCATAGATCGAACCCATTCCTCCTGCAATAACCGCCTTCATATAAGACTTCCCTGAAACACTTCCGATCGATCCGCGGCTCAGCTTTGTCGTTAGCGATTTCGCGACAGCCGCGAATGAACTACTGCCGGATGTAATTCCCGGGATCTTGGCGCCCGGAATAAAACGTCCAACTGTTCCGCCTAGGGCGGCTGCACCCAGTGCTTCATTTGGGTTGACGTGTCCGTTGTTTTCAATGGCTTGTTCTACGATGTTTCCCGCTCCTGCCCCGAACGCCCCTGCGGCTGCCAGTCCTGCGCTGCCAGCCACCGCTGGATTGAAGGTGGTTGTTAAGAGAAATCCGGACACTGCGCCACCAGTTACTCCTCCGGCAATCTGGCCAAGTGTTGGGACTTCTCCGCTTACAATTGAGGCGCCAGCAGCGATCAGTCCACCGACTAATCCACCACCGATCGTTCCCCCGATCTGGAGGACGAACTTGCCATCCGGATCCACAAACCGATACGGATTATTGTTCGCATACCAATACCGATTAAAGTTCCCTCCAGTGTTCAAGTCCACGTGCACCGGGTCGGTGCCCAGGAACCTTCCCGCGACCGGGTCATAGTATCGCGCTTGCATGTAGCTCAGGCCACTGGCGGCGTCGGTGACGTGGCCGGTGTAGTCGGGGCCCTGGATGTAGTTGCCGTTGCTCGGGGCGCCATAGGGTTCGTGCAGGTCGCGGTGGGTGATCTGGGCGGGGGCGGCGGTGCTTTCGGCCACGACCGAGCCGAGCAGGTCGGTGTGCACGAAGGTGGTGATGCCGTCCTTCGTGCGGGCGATCTGCTTGCCGGCCAGGTGGATGTGGCGGGTGCTGCTGGGGCTACCGCCGCTGCCTAGTGGCTCGAAGCCGGAGCAGATGATCAGGTGGACCGGGTTGCCGCTGGAGCAATTGCTGCCGCTGCCGGCGATCGGGGTGCTGGTCTCGTAAACGAACTGGCCGGCCTGGTTGTAGATCTGCACCCGCGTGCTGGCGGCATCGGTGATCTGCACGCGCTTGCCGTTGCCGTCGTAGAGGTAGCTTTCCAGCGCACTGCCGCTGCCGATCGTGCGCAGCGCGGTGGTGCGGTGGGCCTTGTCGATGATGAAGTCATGCGACGGTCGGCCGAAGGCGACCGGTCGGCGCTGGGTGACGTTGCCGCGGCTGTCATAGGTGTAGCCCAGTGCCTCGGTGGTGGGTTGGTTGAGCAGATGCAGCTTCTGCAGGCGGCGGCTGCCGAAGTCGTCGTAGGCGTAGGTGTAGGTCACGCCGCTGCGGGTGAGCTGGCGCAGGTTGTCCAGATCGTCGTACTGGTACAGGAACTGGCCCAGCGCGGTGGAATTGACCTGGGTCAGCCGGTTGGCGTAGTCGTAGACCATCGAGCGGTTGCGGCTTTGCGGGGTAAGGCCGGCCACATCTTCGATGCTGTCCAGATTGCCCAGCGGATCCCACTGGTAGATGTCGTCGTAGACGCCATTCATCGTCACCCGCTCGGGCAACATGCGCTCGTTCAATTCGACGTTGTAGTTCAGGCCGTTGCCGTAGCTGAGGGTGGCCAGGGCGCCGTTGGGGTGGTGGGTGATGGCGCTGGCATAGGTGGTCTGCCCGGGAATCTGTACTTGAGTGGGTTCGCCGAAGCGGTTGGGCTGGTACTGCACTACGGTCGTGTCGGGATACGTCATCTGGCTGCGCGTGCCGAAACCGGTGTAGCCGTAGGTCAGTGGATAGCTCTGGCCGCCCAGGCTCAGGGTCTCGCTGGTGAGCATGCGGCGCTTGTTGTAGCCGTAGGTCCAGACCGAGGTGCCCTGGGTGACCGTTTGCGGCAGGCCGTCGGGGGTCCAGGTACGGCTGCTGCCGACCGTGCTGCCGTCCGAGTAGGTGGTGCCGGTGAGGCGGTTGCGGGCGTCATAGCTGAAGTTGACACGGTCGGCGGCGAGCACATGAGTGGGGCTGCAGGTGCTGGTGGTGTTGCTGGTGTGTCCCTGCCAGTCCAGGTTGTTGGTGGCGTTGACGTAGGCGAAGTAGGTGGCGCCCGATTCGGGCTCGACCCGCTTGCACAGCCGCTGGTGGGTGTCGTAGTAGAAGCTGCGGGTGACGGTGGAGGCCGGGTAGTTGCTGCCGGCCGCGTTGTTGCGGCTGGCGGTTACCGGCTTGCCGTAAACATCGCGGCTGATGTTGGTGACGATGAACTGCTGCGGCTGGGTGTTGCCCTTGGGCGAATCGATCCGCACCGGCCAGTCGGTCGTGGGCTGGTCATAGGCCTGGTAGCGATAGATGGTCAGGCGGCTGTATTCATCCGCAACCTGGGTGCGGAAGTCACTGAGGTAGGTGTAGACCTTGGTCAGCGGATTGGCGCGCTGGGTCAGTTCCGAGTCCTGGCCTTGGTGGACGATCCGACCGAGCGCGTCGAAGTAGCTGTAGCGGCCATCGAGCAACTGGTTGTAGCTGGTGATCGTGCGTGTGGGGAAGCTGACCTTGATCTCGCGACCGGCCGGGTCGTAGGTGCGGTTGATCATGCGCCGGGTGGTGCTCACCGGCGTGGTATCGCTGCCGTTGGTCTCGTGTTCGTCGACCAGCACCGGTTGCCACAGGGCGTTGTAGTAGGTGATCGCGCGATGATGGCCGGCGCTGCTGTTACCGGTCCTGACCTCGCGCCGCCAGTGCCCGGCCGGCAGACCGAATGCCGCGCTGGTGGACTTCTGGAAGCTTATCGATGTCGGAAACCAGGTGGTGCTGTCGTTGGTGGGGTAGGTGATCTGCTTGACCAGACCCATGGCGTCGTACAAGTAGCTGGTGGTGGCTGCGGTCGGGTCGGTGTGCGAGGTGATCTCGCCGCGGTTGTTGACGACGGCCGACTCGCTTGTGGAATCGGCATAGCTCACCTGCTGCGGGATACCACGGTGATAGCCGGTCAATGTCGTGAGCTGGTTCAGGCCGTCGTTAATCTCTTTCAGCTGGCCTTCTGGGTGGTAGGTGCGGATCTCATCGAGCCGCCCGAAGCGATAGAAATGTGTCGGCTGCACCTTGGAATTGAAGGCAGTGATCTCCTCGGGAACGGTCACCTGGCCGTTGGCCGTGACGGTGCGCTTCTTCAGCTGTCCCAGCACCCAAAGGTCCGGGTCGTCGTGGTACTGCAGCGCTTCGGTACGAGTGAAGCCCAGGGTGCTGCTGTGGGTGGTGTCGGTGGGACGGTAGAAGTTGGCGGCGGTGAAGCCTGTGGCGGTCCAGCTGAAGGTTGCTGAGGACCCGACATTGTCGAAGCGCTCGATGGCGTGGCTGTTGCGCGGCCGCGGGTGCTCGGACGTGAAGCCATCACCGCGGGAACGCAGGCTGGTACCGATCGCGGTGGTGGTCGGCGGGTTCGCCGTGGGCAGCATATAGGCCGTCACCGAACTCTCCATCACTTCCTCGGTGCCGCCGGCCGATGGCACAAAGCCCTTCTCGGTCGCGAGCAGCTTGCCCTCGTTGTAGCCGTAGCTGTTGCCGAAGGTGTAGCGAGTCCACTCGCGCTTGTTGAAGCCGGTGTTCTCGGCGTACAGCGGACCGGTCACCGTGGAGATGGCGCCCGTCCCGGCACAGGTGGGACTGAAGCAAATCGGCAGCCGCGTGCCCGGGCCGCTGTTGTTGCTGTAGGTCCAGTCCATCGTGGCCATGCCCGGACCGGTGATCTCCTTCTTCGCCAGCTTCAACGCCCACGAACGACTGATGTGGTCGGGGTACCGCTCGACCACCGCGGGTGGATTGAAGCTGGGGTCAACCACCTCCAAGCAGGTATTCGGTACGTTGTTGCGCGACACCGCACCATAGGTCACGTAGAACTTGCCCAATGCACCGGAGGGATGGGTGATGCGCCCAGTGGCCATCCCGTTCTCAGGGCTACCCACTGCGGTCGTCAGACCCACCGGCGGCACGAGGCTATTGCATTGGCTTTGGCCATTGTCGATTGAATATTCGATGTCGGTGCTGGACAGTTGAATCAGATCGATAGCCCACACCCAGCTGTCGGTGGGGTTGAGGCTGTCGATCCGACTCACTCCGGTCAGCGACTTGCGGCCAGGCAAGGTGCTGTAGCTGTAGGTCCAGGTGCGATTGTTCTCGGTCACCGACGAAACATGACCGTTGCCGTTGTAGGCGAGGGTAATGGTGCGGTTATCGCTCGAAGTGATCTGGTTCAAGCGCGCCGGCTGCGTGGCCGTATTGTTGTAGCTGTACTCCACCCAGTTGCCGAAGCGATCCTCTACCCGGGTCGCGTACAGCGCCACCCGATGGCGGGTCAGCGCGCCGGTGCTGGTCGTCTGCCGATCCATCGGTCGCGCCAGCGGGGTCTCGTAGTAGCGCGCCACCCGCTTGAACCAGTATTTGGTGCCGTCCGCCGTGATGGCCAGAAAGCCTTCGCCGCCATCATTGGCACCGTTGGCGCCGGTCAGGCAGGAGAAATAGGTGTACGCCGGTGTCACCCACTTGTAGTTCAGATCCGGACTGCCGTCCAAGGTCGGTCGCGGCGTCAGGTCGTTCGCGCGCAGCATCTCGCCGCCGCCGGCGAAATGCGCCTGCACACCGACGTAGTAATCCTTCGAGGTGTAGGTGGCGCCGCCGGAGACGTTGATGCTCGGTGCAACATCGATGCCACTGCAACGATCGAGCACCCAGGTCTGGCCGGTGGACGGGTTCAAGCCAAAGGTCCCCTCCAGCCGTGGAATTTCGAGATCCCAATCCGCAAAGGGCATATCGTTGAGCGCGTACTCCTCCCGCGCACTGACGCTGAAGCTGCGCTCTATCGATACCGGCAGCGCGAAGTTGCCCGGAATGCTTGCGTCCTGCTGGCGGAATGACAGCGCACCGTTATAGAGGTTCACCTCATCGCCAAACAGATCCGGACCCAGGGCGCCTACGACGTTGCGGCTCTGGATCTGCTTGCTGTAGTTCTCCCACGGCTCCTGACCGCCCGAACTCCCCTCCAGCGGAATCCCTGAACCGGGTACGCGATCCGGCGGGGGCGGCGGATCATCACCGCCACCGAGCCCCTGGGCCAACACCGATCCGCTCAACAGCAGGCCGGACAGAATCGCGCTCAATCTGGACATCATGCCATTCACCTTGTTCGCTCCTTGCGCGATCAGTTCTCGAAGATCGCCCCAATGGCTTGGAAAATCGGATTCCGGCGAACTGGACATGCCAAACGCCGAAGGTTTTTCCAGCAGCTCAACCCGTCGCGCGATGTCGTCGTAACCTTCGCCACCGGACTTTCGAATCCCGTTCGAAGGCCACCGCGGCACGCCCCAGCGCGCGTGAAATTGCACTCCCATGGGTAGTCGCGCGAAACGGCGCGAGAATCGATCAAGAATTTGCGCAGGGGACGGTGGGCGGCGAGGCAGGCCACACGCCTCGCCACGCCTGGAACGTGCGAGGAGGCGATCCAGGGCGTGCTGACATCGCCCGATCGCGTCGAGGGAAGCTCTGCCGGCTAAAGGGCGAAGAGCGAGGGTTACGTCTTTCGATTGACGACCAACGGAGCCCGCGCCCCACCGAGGAGCGCTGGCATCCTGCCGGCTAGAGGTGCGGAGCACGAAGCTCACGACTTCGATTGACGATCAATGAAAGCTTCGAACCGTCGCTTCGCATAGAGCGAAAAGAGCCGGCAGGATGCCGGCGCTCCCAGGTGAGCTTTGCGACTACGATTCACGACCGAGGTGACCTTCGAATCGTCGCTCCGCGTAGAGCGACACCCGGGACACACGAGCTTTCCTCTCTGGTGTCGACGCGGCCGCCGGCGCGAACTCGATCGGGGCGAAAAGCGCACCACCACGCGCGCCGGAACCGCGCTACTGCGACCTGCGATTGCGCGGCTTTTGTAGGCCGGTCCCTCGCGCCCGCCAAGTTGCGATTCTCGCCCTGTAACAGCCAGCGCGAGGCGGCCGGCGCTCTCCTCATCAGCCGAACGGAACCCGCGAACCCCTGGACACACGAGCTTTCCTCTCTGGTGTCGACGCGGCCGCCGGCGCGAACTCGTTCGGGGCGAAAAGCGCACCACCACGCGCGCCGGAACCGCGCTACTGCAAGCTGCGATTGCGCGGCTCTCGTAGGCCGGGCTACACACCGTCGAACCGACGGCGAATTCGATCGGGGCGAAAATCGCACCACCACGCGCGCCGGAACCGCGCTACTGCGACCTGCGATTGTGCGGCTCTCGTAAGACGATCAACGCACCCTCGAATCGTCGCTTCGTGAGGGGCAGGAGAGCCGAGACTTCGGCGTCGTGGAGCCAGTCGCTCAACCGTGCCAGTCGACGATCATCAGACCTTGCACTCTGGCGAATTCCCGTCGGTTGCGCGTCACGAGTGTCGCGCCACGGGCACGGGCAATCCCTGCGATCAAGTTGTCCAGCGGTCCGATCGGCAGGCCCTGGGACTCCAGGTCCGCGCGGATCTCGGCGCTCGCCACTGCCGCGGGTTGATCGAAGTCCCAGACCTCACAGGCAGCGATGAATGCTGCCAGTTGCTGGCGCCGTTTGGCCGCATCGGTGGATTTGCGCAGACCGGTTTCAAGCTCGAACAGACTGACCGTGCTCACCGAAAGCTCTCCCGGCGGCGTAGCCAGCAGCCGCGTGGCCACCTGTCCCTGGCCCTTGAAGTAGTAGATGAGAGTATTGGTTTCGAGCAAAAACGTCACAGCGGCGCTCTGGGCGTGTCTGTTCCTTCGTTTGCACGCAGGTCCTCAATATCCGCGAAATCGGTCCATGCACCGGCAGCTTCGCGCACAGCGAGTGGCCATTCCGTGCGAGTCTTCTCTCGCACCAAGTCACTTAGCCAGCGGCTCATCGGCACACCTGCGGCTTTCGCGGCGGCCTTCATTCGAGCCTCGCTCTCGTTGTCCAGATAGATCGTGACCTGACCCATTGTACCTCTCCACATATATGGTCACTTATACTAAGGCATGCAACGGATGCAGTCGACGCGGAGTAGCGCAGGGACACGTTCGAACGGCCATCATTCAGGTCGATGCATCTGCCCTAGTAGTGGGGGACGCCTGGCTAGCAGAGCCTGCCCTCGACTCGATCAGGGGTGTCGGTGCTACCACGCAAGTGCGTCAAGAGCCCGCCGCTGCTGCACTACTTGGGGCCGCAAACCGCACCTCAGGTCACCCGAGCTTCCCGCTCTGGTGTCGACGCGGCCGCCGGCGCGAACTCGATCGGGGCAAAAATCGCACCACCACGCGCGCCGGAACCGCGCTACTGCGACCTGCGATTGCGCGGCTCTCGTAGGTCGGGCTACACACCGTCGAACCGACGGCGAACTTGATCGGGGCGAAAATCGCACCACCACGCGCGCCGGGACCGCGCTACTGCGACCTGCGATCGCGCGGCTTTCGTAGGCAACCAACGGATGCCGATGCTCCCCACGAGCGTCAAAGGCCCGCGGCTGCTGCCCTTCGGGGCGCTTTTAGTCCGATTCACCCAGCCTATCGAACCCATCGATATGCTTTCGTTGATAGATCGGGCGTGACAGTCTAGATTGGTGCGGGTGGCAACTTGCCAACGCTAGGGGAGAGGATGCGTGAGTAACGAATCGATGAGTACCGAATCGAAGTGCCCGTTTTCCGACTCGACGAGTCATGCCAAGGCCGGCACCACGGGCAACGCCGGCTGGTGGCCGGAACAACTGAACCTGAAGATCCTGCACCAGCATTCGGCCAAGTCCAATCCGATGGGGCAGGATTTCGACTATGCAGAGGAGTTCAAGACGCTCGACCTTGACGCGGTGATCAAGGACCTGCACGCGCTGATGACCGACTCGCAGGACTGGTGGCCGGCGGACTATGGTCACTATGGTCCCTTCTTCATCCGCATGTCCTGGCACGCCGCCGGCACCTACCGCATCGGTGACGGTCGCGGCGGCGCCGGCAATGGCAGTCATCGCTTCGCACCGGAGAACAGCTGGCCGGACAACGGCAATCTGGACAAGGCCCGTCGCTTGCTGTGGCCGATCAAGCAGAAGTACGGCCGCAAGCTGTCGTGGGCTGACCTTATGGTCCTGGCCGGGACCGTTGCGCTGGATTCGATGGGCTTCAAGACCTTCGGTTTCGGCGGCGGTCGGGCCGATATCTGGGAGCCCGAAGACGACATCTACTGGGGCCCGGAAACGGACTGGCTGGGCGACGAGCGCTATAGCGGCGAGCGCGAGCTCGCCAACCCGTTGGGCGCGGTGCAGATGGGCCTGATCTACGTCAATCCGGAAGGGCCAAACGGCAATCCGGACCCGCTGGCCTCGGCCCGCGACATCCGTGAGACCTTCGCCCGGATGGCGATGAATGACGAGGAAACCGTCGCCCTGACTGCCGGCGGCCACACCTTTGGCAAGTGTCACGGCGCTGGCGACGTGTCCCATGTGGGGCGCGAACCGGAAGGCGCGGACATCGAAGACCAGGGCCTGGGCTGGAAGAACAGCTTCGGAACCGGCGTGGGCGCGCACGCGATCACCAGCGGTATCGAAGGCGCCTGGACGCCAACGCCAACGCAGTGGGACAACAGCTATTTCGAGACCCTTTTCGGCTTCGAGTGGGAGCTGACCCGGAGTCCGGCCGGTGCCAAGCAATGGAAGCCCAAGGATCCGGCCGCCGCGACGCTGGTGCCCGATGCGCATGATCCGTCCCGGCGCCACGCGCCGATGATGACCACCGCCGACATGGCGATGCGGATGGATCCGGTCTACGAGAAGATCTCGCGCCGCTTCATGGCCAATCCGCAGGAATTCGCCGATGCCTTTGCCCGCGCCTGGTTCAAGCTGACCCATCGCGACATGGGTCCGCGCTCGCGCTTTCTCGGTCCGCTGGTCCCGAGCGAAGAGCTGATCTGGCAGGATCCGGTGCCGGCGGTCGATCACCCGCTGGTTGACGCGACTGACATCGCGGCATTGAAAGCGAAGTTGCTCGGTTCCGGCCTGAGCATCTCGCAGCTGGTCTCCACCGCCTGGGCCTCGGCTTCGACCTACCGCAACAGCGACAAGCGCGGTGGTGCCAATGGGGCGCGCATCCGGCTGGCGCCGCAGAAGGATTGGGAAGTCAATCAGCCGGCCGAACTGGCCAGGGTGCTGGCCACGCTGGAAGGGATCCAGCGGGACTTCAACGCGGCGCAGTCCGGCGGCAAGCGGATCTCGCTGGCCGATCTGATCGTGCTGGGCGGCTGCGCCGCGATCGAGGCGGCGGCGAAGAATGCCGGTGTCGACGTCAGCGTGCCCTTCACGCCGGGCCGCACCGACGCAAGCCAGGAACAGACCGACGTGCACTCCTTCGAGGCACTGGAGCCCAAGGCCGATGGCTTCCGCAACTACGCCCGAAAGGGGCACGAAGGCGCGGCAGCCGAATGGCTGGTCGACAAGGCGCAACTGCTGACGTTGACCGCACCGGAGATGACTGTGCTGGTGGGTGGCATGCGGGCGCTGAACGCGAACTACGGCCAGTCACGGCTTGGCGTGTTCACGACGCGCCCGGAGACCCTGAGCAACGACTTCTTTGTCAATCTGCTCGACATGAGTACCGGCTGGAAGCGCTCGGCGGCGGATCCGAACGTGCTTGAGGGTCGCGACCACAAGACCGGCGAGCTCAAGTGGACCGGCACGCTGGCCGACCTGGTGTTTGGTTCCAACTCGCAACTGCGGTCATTGGCCGAGGTCTACGCCACCGCCGATGCGCACGGCAAGTTCGTGCACGACTTCGTCGCCGCCTGGGACAAGGTCATGAGCGCGGACCGCTTTGATTTGAAGTGATGGGGTGAGAGCAGGCCCGATCCGGTACCGGTTTGGCCGGGGCTGGGTCGGGGCTTGATATGGAGTGCGGTAGCTTGCTACCGCTTTCGCTGTTGGCAGCTTGCTGCCGCTCTTGCCCTTGGCGCTTGCCCTTGGCTCGATTCCCACCTACTTGCGCGCTTTGCGCACACCAATGACGACAGCTGCCAGACCCACGACCATCAGCACCGGCTGCAAAGCCTCGCCCGGCACGGGATGCTGCAGCAGCCAGCCGCCGCCGAGGAAAACCGCGGGCACCAGCAATGCGCTGAGCAGGACAACGGTGGACTTGTAGAGCCAATTGGGCAGACGCATGGCGTGACCGGATCGGGGTGGCGACCGGAGGGATATGGCGCGCTGCGGTGGGGATTCAAGAGAGACGCAGATCTCGGGCATACGGCAACAGCAAGAGCCAAGGGCGGCAGCAAGCTGCCAGGAGCAGCGGTGGCAAGCCACCGCACTCCATATCAAGGCCCAGGAGTTCGAGGCGATCGTTCGCAGCCGGTGAGGCCCGCGATCAGGTCTGCGGCAAAGCCCAAGGGTACGGCGCGGGCCACACCAGCCTACTTCCTTCGATGGCGCTGCCCTACCAGTTCGCAGCCGGTGAGGCCCGCGATCAGGTCTGCGACAAAGCCCAAGCCTACGGCGCGGGCCACAACAGCCTACTTCCTTCGATCGCGCTGCTCCCTACTGGCCACTATGCATCCGTCGGCGCCGCATCCGCCGTCGCCGCTACCTCGTCGTCGTCTTCCGTCGGCAGCTGATAGTCGATCTCGTACTCCGGTGGCTCGCCGCCTTCGCCGAGCAGATAGTGCCCCATCCAGCGCATCAGGCGTAGCGAATAGTCCCAGCGCGAGGCGGCGCGCTGGTTGCCATGGCCCTCACCCGGATAGAGCACCAGCCGCACCGGCGCCTTGCCGGCGAGCTTGAGGTAGCGGTACATCGTCCGCGACTGGGTCGGGTCGACGCGCGGGTCGGCGGCGCCGTGCAGGATCAGGGTCGGCGTGCGCGACTGCTGGGCGTAGTAGATCGGGCTGGCCTCGGTGTACAGGGTCCAGTTTTCCCACGGCCAGGTCTGGTAGTGAACCAGATACAACTCACGCGCAATATCGGTGGTGCCGAGCATGCCGATCTTGTCCGACAGACCGACATTCATGACCGCGGCGGCGTAGCGTTCGCTGTAGTAGGTCGCGCCCCAGGCAGTGGCGTAGCCGCCATAAGAGCCGCCGGTGATGCCGACCTTGTCCTTGTCCACCAGGCCGATCTCGATCAGGTGGTCAACACCGTCGACCAGATCGTCGAACTCCTCTTTCGCCGGCCGGCCGTGATTGAGCTTGGAGAAGGCCACGCCGCGGCCGGTGCTGGCGCGATAGTTGGGGAAGAAGGTGGCAAAGCCGCGGCTGGCGGCGTGCTGGGCCGGTTGGGCATAGCCGGTCAGCCAGCCGTTCGAATAGTGCGCCTCCGGCCCGCCGTGGACATTCAGGATCAGCGGCACGCGCTGGCCTTCTGCGCGCTGCAGCGGATGGACGAGGATCCCTTCGATCTCCAGTTCGTCGCGGGCGCGGTAGCGGATCACTTCCTGCCGAGCCAGCGTGACTTTAGCCAGCCACGGATTGCTGTCGCTCAAGCGCTCGGCCTGCCGCGCATTGCGGGCCAGCCGGTAAACCTCGTTCGGGTGTGCCGGGGTGCTGGCGATCAGTGCCAGATCGCCGCGTCGGCTGGCGCTCAGACCTGACCAGATCGGACCGCCAGCGGCCAGCAGGTCGCGTTGACCGGTGCCATCCACGCCGATCTCGGCCAGCCTGGCCTCGACCCCCTCGTAGCTGATGAACAGCAGCCGGCGCGGATCCTTCCACGCCACATGCCAGACATGACCTTCCAGACCCGGCAGCAGATCGCGCTGCGCACCGCCGTCTGCGCCGACGACCGTCAAGCGGCCTTCGCGCGGATCGTTGATGTCCTCGGCGGCAATGATCGCCAGATGGGCACCACTGGGCGACCAGTCCATCGCACCGATCTTGCCAGGATTGTCGACCCGGCCGATCTCGCTGCCGTCGGGCCGGATGATGCGCACACGGGTCTCCATCATTACATCGTCGACCAGTTCGCGCGGACTGACCTTGATCGCCAGGCGGTCGCCGGCCGGGCTCCATTGCACTTCCTGCAGCGAGCCCTCGATCTCCAACTGCTGCGCCTTTGCGTCGGCCGGGGTCAGCGGCTGGATCCACAAGTGGCGCGGCTGGCTGTCTTCCTCCAGCACCGTCTGGCTGAAGCCCTTGTCGCGCAGCTTCTTGCGCGCCTTGGGCTCTTCCCTGGTCGCGATCAACGCAAGCTGAGAGCCGTCCGGGGCAAAGCTGTAGCCGCGGATATCCGTCTTGAGCTGCGCGATCCGGCGCGCCTCGCCGCCCCCCAGGTCAATCTGATACAGCGCCTGATAGTCGTCGCCGCTGCGCTTGGACAAGAAGCTGATGGCACTGCCGTCCGGCAGCCAGGCGGCGTTGGCAAGCGGATTCTTGTCGCCGACATAGAGCCGGTCCCGTCCGTTCGCGTCGATCACATGCAACTCGGACCAGGCCGGCCCATCCTCATCCTCGCCGGGCTTGCGCGGCACCGACAGCAGATAGGCAACATGGCTGCCATCTGGACTGATCAACACCTGCCCCACCGCGCGCAGCTCGGCAATCTGCTGCAGGCTCATGCCCTCGGCCAGCACCGGCGTACTGAGCAACATCGCAAACAGCAGGGGAATCCATCGAGGCATGGTCGGCTCCAGGGGTTACGGTCCAGTGGCCTGCGGTTTTAGCACAGCCGGGCCTCGGGAGTCGTCAATCCGATGGCGAAGGACGACCCATAATGCCAAGAGCCTTTTAAACACAAAGGACACAAAGGACACAAAGGAGAGCAAGAGCGACAGCTTGGAAAAAGCAGGGAAGGAATCCGTTCACCGAAGGGGCATTGGTGCTCGAGATTACCGCCATTCAAAAGCTTTCCTTTGTGTCCTTTGTGTCCTTTGTGTTGAATGCTCTTGACGGTCTGCTGGCCAGGAAATCGACGCGTCAGCACTCGCGGCCGACTAGTAGCCGTCGAAGCGTCGCAACCGCGTTTGACGCAACCAGCTGCCGCCCGGAGCGACTGTTGCCGACATTGCGCCGACGAAACTCAGCTCGTCTGGTCCGACGGCGGCCAGTCGCAGTTCGCCGGCCGGATGGGCCACGGTAGCGGTCTCGGCGCAATACAGGCATCGGCCGGTCTGGGCCAGTGCGGCCAGACGCTGATCGATGCCGCCGGTGCCTTGCGCCGAGGCCCAGCGCAGGCGGTCGTCGGCGCCGAA
>JBGTIE010000280.1:0-4559 GCA_041745855.1 Lysobacterales bacterium
GTCGCCGCGGTGATCCTCGATCCGGCCCGACCGATAGCCGGATTGGCCGACTCCAAGGTGCTGACCGCGGCCCGCCGTGTCCTGCTGGCCGATCTGATCCGGGCCCAGGCGCTGGCCTGGAGCATCGTTGCGGTGGAAGCCGATGAAATCGACCGGCTCAACATCCTGCAGGCAACCTTCGAAGGCATGCGACGAGCGATCGCCGCGTTGCAGCCGATGGCGACCGAAATCTGGATCGATGGCAATCAGGTGCCGACCGGTCTGGCCGTGCCGGCCCGCGCGATCGTCCAGGGCGACGCGACCGTCGCCGCCATCTCGGCCGCCTCGATCCTGGCCAAGACCAGCCGCGATGCCACCCTGCAGGCCATGGACGCGCGCTACCCGGGCTACGGCTTCGCCGTCCACAAGGGCTATCCCACCCCCCAGCACCTGGCCGCCCTCGACCAGCTCGGCCCATGCCCGATCCACCGGCACAGCTACGCGCCGGTCAGACTGCGGGCGATGCAGGGGCGGCTTTTCTAGTAGTGCAGTTCCAGTGGCCAGTTCCAGTTCCAGTCAAGAGCTGATTGGGCGCTTTCAGGTCAGTACTTGGTTGAAGCTCCCGTTCTACGCATTGGCTGCACAAGCTGCCGCCGTCAGAATGCAACGTAACGTTAAATTGTGGCCGTGGTTGTGGCAAAGTATGAAATTCCAACAAGATGAGACGGGAGTGCGACAATGACTTCGTTCAGGATCGCTTTGCTGTTGACGTCGGTTTCACTGAGTCCAATCCAGCAAGCATATGCTCAGCTTCAGGATCCATTGATTCAAATAGGCGCTGTACGTACCGACTATGATGCCGGCGTCGGCATGGATATGAACTTCCTCACACTCAACTATCAAGCCGGATTCGGAACTCCAGAGGGTTGTCTGTGGTCTGCTCTTGAGGCGACGACGTTTGGCTGCCCCGGCAGAGCGGGCTTGCCTCCGTTGACAGGTGGCCGCGAAGTCTGGCTTGGCACAATACAGCAGGCTCTTGCTTGTCGCGGTGACACGACCCGATTGGGTGATTCTTGGCGCGGTTGCTTGACGTACCAAAATAATTCTTTTTATTCCCTGAACTTTCCTTCGGACGTATTCTGGGTCATATCAGCGAACAATGATCCGTCGTTCGACCAATGCCGACCGGGGCCACCAAACAACAGTAACCCGATCGGTGCCCTGAACTCGCAGAGGCTGTTCAAGGTTGGCGTCGATGGGATAGCTCCGACCCCTTCCAAACGGATTGCGATGGAAATCAACGCAACTGAACACAATTTCTTCTGTACTGAATCCAGCAGTTACCTCGAAAGCATTCCTTACCTTTCAGTTGGTGTAGTGAAGAGGAAGGGAAATCTAGGCGTGGCGCCGGCGGAAATATCAGTAGGCCAGAATCCAGGAAGGGCAGTACGTGATGATCTGTCATTTTCGGCAAAAATTGACTCAATCGAGAGGCTGGATTGTCCCTTGAAGTCTTGTAAAGATCAGCCATGTTTCTGTAACACGACCGGAGAGGTCCGGCGTGGAAGTCACGGTGGCTTGTTCATCGTAGCCGAGTGGAGTGGCAAGCCGCGTGCGGTTTACATTGACCTCTTTGGGGAAGACCAGCTAGACTATAGCAGCGAGACGCCGATTCGCGCACTTTTCAACTGGCCGATCGAAAACAGTATATATTTTCCTGGGGCGGAAATAATAATCTTTAGCCAAAAATCAATTGTCGAGGATTGTGGTTTTTCGCTACCGCCGTTATCAACTAATCAAACCAATTTCTCAATAGATCTGAGTGAGGCTTTCGCGTGCGCCATCCCGGAATTCGAGACAGCTCCGCCGGAAGGTGCAGTAGAGGTTACTCAGATACATTGGTTTATCGAAACATATGGTACTGTGGGAAAAGTCAGAGTCGGATTCGAGCAAGTTAATACCGGATTGCAGTTCAGAGACAGTTTTGAGGACGTACCCTGATGGAAAGTGCTCAAGTGTATCAGCGGGATGAGCGATACCATGATGGCGTGGCGAGTCAATACGACTATCTCGTCGTCAACCCAAGAATATTCACTATCGGCCTATTGTTTGAAGGTTTTGCAGAAGCCTTCGGCGGACGAGATAGCATGCTGGATTTGGGCTGCGGTACCGGGCACATGCTTTTGAGGTATGCTGATCGCTTCCGCAGCGCGATCGGTGTAGACCACAGCGTGGGGATGCTCGCCTCAGCTCGCGATAACTTAGTTGAGCGAGGTTTGGCCCATGCAGTTTTGATCAAGAGCGATCTGAATCAATTCGCTCGGTCTTGTTGTTCAAGTTTTGATCTGATTGCTTGCGTCGGCGTGCTGCATCATTTGACCGAGCGGGATCGGACTAGCTTGCTCAAGCAGCTGCGTGGCCTGTGCTCTCAACGAGGGCGAATTGTACTGGCTGAGCCGGTTCAAGCAGGTCAGGCACCGCCGGAGATTGACGCTTGGAATCGGGTTGCGCTGGGTGGCCAGCGTCACTACCACGGCGAGATTCCGGAAGATCCGGATGAGGCCCCTCTGGACGAGGGGGTCTGGCGGTCTACGATTGCTGATGCGGGCTTTGTGATCGAGGCCGAGAGTCGCATGTGGGAGATGTCGGCGACAGTTGAAAGGCCGGGTCCAACCGAGCGCGAGCAGATTCGCCGGCTGGTCGCCGATCACTCGGGGGGCAATGTCCTGGCCTTCGTGCTTCGTCCAGATCAAGGCAGCACGGATGTTGCTTTGGGATGAAGAAGGTAGCCGGGCGTCGGAGGGCGGCCACGCAAGAGAATCGATCCCGCCTCCCGAGAGGGCCAGCCCTCCAACTTTTTGCTAAACTCCCGCTTCCGATCCCCATGGGGACGCGTAATTACCGTTCATGAGCGAGGATTCTCCCTCTAGCAACGGTTCCGGAGGACGATCCTGGCTCGACCGCATCGCATCGGTGCTGTCGGGTGAGCTCCGGAGCCGTGAGGAACTGATCGACGAGCTCCGCTCCGCCCATGCCAACGGGCTACTCGATGCCGACACTCTGGCCATGCTTGAGGGTGCGATCACGGTATCCGACAAGCGGGTCGAAGATGTCATGGTGCCGCGGCCGAAGATCGTCTTCGTCCCGGTCGACAGCAGCCTCGAAGACCTGATGCAGATCGTGGTCGAATCCGGCCACTCGCGCTTCCCGGTGCAGGGCGATGACCCGGACGAGATCCTCGGCATGCTCCATGCCAAGGACCTGCTGCGGCATTTCGCCCGCGGTGGCGATCTGGATCTGAAGCAGATCATGCGGCCGCTGAACCTGATTCCGGAAAGCAAGCGGCTGAACGAGTTGCTGAAGGATTTCCGGCTCAACCGGCAGCATCTGGCACTGGTCGTCGACGAGTATGGCGGTGTGGCCGGCCTGGTCACGATCGAGGACGTGCTGGAGGAAATCGTCGGCGAGATCGACGATGAGCACGACGCCGAGGACAAGCCCGAGGTGTTGGTCAGCGAGCGCGCCGACGGCGTCTATATGGTTCAGGGCATGACCCCGATCGAGGCCTTCAACGACTTTTTCGAGTGCGAACTCAGCGACGACGAGTTCGACACCATCGGCGGGATGGTGACCCAGGTCTTCGGCCATCTGCCGGAGGTGGGCGAACAGATCGAACTGGCCGGGTTCGAGTTCGAGGTCGCCAAAGCCGACCAGCGCCGGCTGTTGATGCTCAACGTGCGTCGGATCGTGGAACCGCAGGCTGCGGAAGATTGACCACGGCTCGTTCGCGGACCTGGCTGATCGTGGCGCTGCTGTGTGCGCTGGTCCTGGCGGCGCCGGTGCAGGCGCGGCAGCCAGTGGCGGCCGAACTGATGACGGTCGCGCCAGGTGAAATCTACTGGGAGCGCTTCGGCCACAACGCGCTGATCGTCAGTTTCGATGATGGTAGCCGGACCAGCTACAACTTCGGCTATTTCGACTTCGAGCAACCCGGCTTTCTGCTCCGCTTCCTGCGTGGCCACATGCGCTATCTGGCAGTGGCCATCGATGCCGATACCGATCTGGCCTACTACCTCCGGAGCGGTCGACCGGTCCGCTTGCAGCGCCTGGATCTGGAACCGCCGGCGCTGAACCGGCTGGCGGCTCATCTGGAGGTGGCAATCTCGCCAGCAGAGCGCGAGTACCGCTATGACTACTACTTGCGCAACTGCTCGACCAGGATTCGCGATGCGCTGGACTTGGCGCTCGACGGCGCGCTGAAGCGCTCCACGATCTCGCGCTCACGCGGGCTGAGCTACCGCGATTTCACGCTGTCCCACGCCGCTCCGGTGGGCTGGCTGTATGTCGGTACCCATCTGGGCCTGAGCGAGGCGGTGGACAAGCCGATCTCGCTCTGGGAGGAGCAATTCCTGCCGGCACGGCTGGCCGACGCAACAGATGAGTTGGCCAATGCCAGCGGCAGTGGTCCGCTGGTGTCGGCCGAGCGCTATCTCGGCCCGGCCTGGCCGGCAGCGCCGCCCTTTCCGGAACGGCTGCCCTGGTGGCTGCTGGCTGGAGGGCTGCTTGCCGGCTTGATGGCG
>JBGTIE010000281.1:0-8507 GCA_041745855.1 Lysobacterales bacterium
GGGCGAAGCGGCGCGCACGAAGCACACCGAGCGCGGCAAGCTGTTGCCGCGCGAGCGCATCCGCGCGCTGCTCGATCCGGGCAGCCCGTTTCTTGAACTGTCCGCGTTGGCCGCTCACGGCATGTACGGCGACCAGGCGCCCTGCGCCGGCGTGATCACCGGCATTGGCCGGGTCAACGGCATCGAGGTCGTCGTCGTGGCCAACGACGCCACGGTCAAGGGCGGCACTTACTTTCCGATCACGGTGAAAAAACATCTGCGGGCGCAGGAAGTGGCGCTGGAGAATCGCCTGCCCTGCGTTTATCTGGTCGATTCCGGCGGCGCCTTCCTGCCGCTGCAGGATGAGGTATTCCCCGACCGCGATCATTTTGGCCGGATCTTCTACAACCAGGCCAGGCTCTCGGCGCGCAACATTCCGCAGATCGCCGTGGTGATGGGCTCGTGCACCGCTGGCGGCGCCTATGTGCCGGCGCTGTGCGACGAGAGCATCATCGTCAAGGAGCAAGGCACGATCTTCCTCGGCGGGCCGCCGCTGGTGAAGGCGGCGACCGGCGAGGTGGTCGATGCCGAATCGCTGGGGGGCGCCGAGGTGCATTGCAGCGTCTCCGGCGTGACTGACCACTTCGCCGACAACGACGAACATGCGCTCGCCATCGCGCGCGAAATCGTTGGCCATTTGAACCGGCCGAAGCAACTGCCGGTGGTGACCCGCGCCGTGCGCGAGCCGCTGTTTCCGGCCGAGGAGCTGTACGGCATCGTGCCGCGCGACACCCGCTACCCTTTCGACATCCGCGAGGTCATCGCGCGGATCGTCGACGACTCCGAGCTACACGAATTCAAGGCACGCTACGGCAAGACCCTGATCACCGGCTTCGCCCACATCTGGGGCTATCCGGTCGGGATCGTCGCCAACAACGGCATCCTGTTCGCCGAATCCGCGCTCAAGGGCGCGCACTTCATCGAGCTGTGCAACCAGCGCAACATCCCGCTGATCTTCCTGCAGAACATCAGCGGATTCATGGTCGGGCGCAAGTACGAGAATGCGGGCATCGCCAAGGACGGCGCCAAGATGGTCACCGCGGTGGCCTGCTCGCACGTGCCCAAATTCACCGTCGTCATCGGCGGCAGCTTCGGCGCCGGCAACTACGCGATGTGCGGCCGCGCCTACCAACCCCGTTTCCTCTGGATGTGGCCAAACGCACGGATCAGCGTGATGGGCGGCGAACAGGCCGCCAGCGTACTCGCGACGGTCAAGCGCGACCAGATCGAAGGCAAGGGCGAGCACTGGTCGGCCGACGATGAGGAAAACTTCAAGAGCCCGATCCGCGACCAGTACGAGCGCCAGGGCCACCCCTACTATGCCAGCGCCCGCCTCTGGGACGACGGCATCATCGACCCGGCCGACACCCGCCGGGTGCTTGGGCTGGCGCTGTCGGCGAGTTTCAATGCGCCGATCGAGCGGGAGGGGTTTGGGGTGTTTCGGATGTAGTTCCATGGGCCAGTTCCAGTAGCCAGTCAAGAGCGCAAGAGCGAGGGCCCAGGGCACAGGGCCCAGGGCCCAGACGGGCAACGAAGCCGGGTGTAGCGCCGATGCAGGAACGGAACCCCGAGATGCACTCGGCAACGAAGCCAGGTGAAGCCTGAGGCAGAGGAAGCGCCGAGGCAGTAACGGAACCCCGAGTTGCACTCGGGCAACGAAGCCAGGCCGAGGCAGTAACGGAACCCCGAGTTGCACTCGGGCAACGAAGCCAGGTGAAGCCTGAGGCAGAAGAAGCGCCGAGGCAGTAACGGAACCCCGAGTTGCACTCGGGTAACGAAGCCGGTGAAGCGCCAAGCCAGTAACGGAACCCCAAGTGCACTCGGGCAACGAAGCCAGGTGAAGCGCCGCGGCAGCCCGCCCGAGTACAACTCGGGGTTCCATGTGTGGCCACTGTGCCAGTTTGCCGAGGCGCGCTCAACGCGGCCGGCTGATCCTCACCGGCAGCATCATGCTGGCACCCTGGTCGTCCATGACCTTCAACTGCAACTCGATCGTCTGCCCAGGGGCGGGCGTGGGCAGGAAGGCTTCCAGCGGCTCGCCTGGGCCGGGGTTGTTGAACAGGGCCGCTGGAGCACCCCACAAGCGCACATCGGGTGAGTTGCGGACGAAGCGGACGCTGCCGTCGCCCATCAGTACCTGGGTCCCGCCCGTCTGCACCGCGCCATTGCTGCCGTTGAATATCTGTATGCGCGGACCAGCGCCCACTGTGGTCCCGGACTGATCGGTGGACTGATCGATCCCGATGTTCAGCACGCCGGCAATCAGGCCGCGCGGCGCCACCATCTCGAAGCTGAGCCAGGACTGCGGCAAGGGATCGGCCGGGAAGAACACGCCACGCTTCAGCTCAACGTTGTGGCTACCGGCAGGCAGCAAGGCAACCGAGCCCTCTTTCCCATGGACCAGTTCCAGTTCGAAAGGCAAGCCGCCGGTGCGGCTGGCGTCATAGCTGTACTCGATCTTGCCGAAGTTCAAGCTGAAGCTGTCGGTCTGAGCATGGGCAGCGCCGACCAGACAAGTGGCGGCCAGCAAAATGGAACGAGCGAAACGGGTGAAACGCATGGTGATACTCCTGTTTGCGTGGTGTTGGCTCTGAGTACGCACGCAACCGGCGGAAACGACATTAGCTGGTACCGATTAGCCGTTCACGGATCTACCGAACCAGGGCTGAGGGCTGAGGGCTGAGGGATCAGGAAGAGCCGCACTGTGGAGCCCGGCAGTTTGAGGCGCGAACAAAGCGCACCGGCGGCCTCGACTCCCAGAATGCGTCGGATCGCAGCGCTTCTGGGCCCTTGCTCGATGCGGTTCGCTGAGCTCACCGTCATCCTACGCGCGAGCCCACCGCTCTTCTGGGCCCTGGGCCCTGGGCCCTTGGCCCGCCGCTCTTCTGGGCCCTGTGCCCTGGCCCCTCGCTGTTCTGGGCCCTGGGCCCTCGCTCTTCTGGCACTTGGCCTTTCCCCTTCACTACTGCTCCAATCCACCGCTGACCTATTCTTACCGGAGCTCGTCCGTGCCGTATTCCCGTCTGGGGCTGTTGGCCCCGCTGCTCGCCCTGCTGGCCCTGTTTGGCGCACCGATCATCGCTGCCGACAGCAAGATGTTCGACCTGCCCTATCACCAGCGCGAACTGGCCAACGGGCTGGTCGTCTACGTGGTGCCGACTGATCATCTGGATCTGGTGTCGCTGCAATTGGCGGTCGGGACCGGCTCGCGCAATGAGGTGGAGCCGGGCAAATCGGGTTTCGCCCACTTCTTCGAGCACATGATGTTCCGCGGCACGCCGAGCTATCCGCCGGCGGCCTACCAGGATGTGATCACCCGTGCCGGCGCCAACCAGAACGCCTACACCACCGATGACTACACCAACTACTACATCGACTTCTCCAAGGCCGATCTTGCGAAGATCATCGAAGTCGAGGCCGATCGCTTCCAGCACCTGAGCTACACCGAGGAGCAGTTCCGCACCGAGGCGCTGGCGGTCAAGGGCGAGTACCTGAAGAACTTTTCCAATCCGATCCAGAAGCTGATCGAGCGCATCCGCGACCTGTCCTTCGATGTGCATCCCTACAAGCACACGACGATGGGATTCCTGGCCGACATCGAGATCATGCCGGACCAGATGGAATACTCGAAAATATTCTTCGACCGCTGGTACCGGCCCAACTACAGCAGCCTGATCCTGGTCGGCGACCTCGATCCGGAGGCCACTTTCGCGCTGGTCGAGCGGCACTTTGGCCCGTGGCAGGCCAAGACCAACGACTTCGAAATTCCCGCCGAACCGGCTCCAACCGGCCCGAAGTACGAGCACATCACCTGGGAGGGCCCGACCCTGCCGCACCTGATGTATGCCTACCGAAAGCCGGCCTTCAGCAAGGAAGACCCGCAGATGGCTGCGCTGGCGGTGCTGGGCGAGATCTGGTTTGGTCAGAACTCCGAGCTCTATCAGCAACTGGTCGTGCGCGAGCGCAGCGTCGATGCGCTGTTCAGCTTCATGCCGAACAATCGTGACCCGTCACTCGGCTATCTGGGCGTGCGCCTGAACAAGGACGGCGACCCGGCCGCGGTCATCACCGCGCTGCAGGACACCATCGTGCGGGCGCGTAGCCAGAGCGTGGACGCCAGCGTGCTGGAGGCGACCAAGGCGCGGATCAAGTACGGCACCGCGGCGACTTTCACCACGCCGTCGGCGATTGCCGCCAGCCTGGCCCGCTTCGTCCACTACGAGCGCGATCTGGAGACGCTGAACCACTATTACGCCCAGCTCGATGCGGTCACGCCGGAACAATTGCTGAGCGTGGCCAATGAGGTGCTCCAGGACAGTCACCGCACCGCCGTGAGCCTGTCCAACGACCAGGTCTTCGCCGGTATCGATGCGCTCGCCGATCTGGACGCGCGGGTCGCTGCAGCGCGTGCGCCGGTCAGGTCCGACATTGCCTTGTTGACCCAGCCAGGGCTGTCGCCACTGGTCGAGGTCCGGTTGCTGTTCCGCACCGGCGCGGCCTGGGATCCGCCGGGCAAGGCCGGCCTGGCCCAGCTGACCGCAGGCATGATCGCCGATGCCGGCAGCGAGCGTCGCGGCTACGCCGAACTGCAGCGTCTGCTGTACCCGATGGCGGCATCGATCGAGTACCAGGTCGGCAAGGAAATGACCGTGCTGCGCGGCAGCGTGCATCGCGACAACCTCGACAGCTGGTACGAGATCCTGCGCGAACAACTCCTCACGCCGGCCTTCGCCGAGGCGGACTTCAAGCGGCTGCAGCAACAGCAGGTCAACGCGATCCGGGTCAACCTGCGCAGCAGCAACGATGAGGAGTTCGGCAAGGAGGCGCTGTACGAGCGAGTCTTCGGCCCCGATCATCCCTATGGCCGGCTCAGCGCTGGCCACGCCGCCGAGGTCGAGGCGCTGACGCTGGACGATGTGCGTGACTTTTATCGCGAGCACTACAGTCAGACCCGTCTGAGCATCGGCCTGGCCGGCGGCTATCCGAAGGACTTCGCCGCCCGGGTCATACGCGACATGGGACGGCTACCGGTCGGCGAACCGGCTGTCGCATCGCGCCCGAAGATCAACGCCAGCGGTGGCCACAGGGCCCTGCTGATCCAGAAGGAAACGCCCGCGGTGGCGGTCTCCTTCGGCTTTCCAATCCAGGTTCGTCGCGGCGATCCGGACTTCCTGGCGCTGTGGCTGGCGCGCTCCTGGCTGGGTGAGCACCGCAATTCCTCGGCCCGCCTGTACCAGCGCATCCGCGAGGAGCGCGGCATGAATTACGGCGACTATGCCTACATCGAGTACTTCCCCAACGGCATGTATTTGTCCACGCCGGAGCCCAACTATGCTCGTCATCAGGACCTGTTCCAGATCTGGTTGCGACCGCTGCGCGACAACAACGACGCACACTTCGCAACCCGCGCCGCGCTGTTCGAACTCGAGCGTCTGGTTGAGCAGGGCCTGAGCGAGCCCGAGTTCGAGGCGAGCCGCGATTTCCTGGGCAAGTTCGTCGCCCAGATGGTCGACAGCCCCAGCCGGCGGCTGGGTTACGCCCTGGACAGCGTCTGGTATGGCATCGAAGACTTTCCCGAGTACGTCCGGAACGGCCTCGCCCAACTGACCCGCGAACAGGTCAATGCTGCCCTCAAGCGCCATCTGCGCGGCGAGCACATCCAGTTCGTCTTCATCAGCAAGGACACCGACGACCTGGCCGCCCGCCTGAGCGGAAACCAGCCCTCGCCGATGAGCTACAACAGCGACAAGCCGGCTGGACTGCTCGCCGAAGACGCCGTGATCGCGGTCAAGGATCTGGGACTGGATGCAGCGCGGATCGATCGGGTGGTGGCGGAGGACATGTTTGAGTGACCGCAGGGCTGAGGGCTGCTTCAGGGCTGAGGGCCGATTCAGGGCTGAGGGCTGAGGGCCGGTTCAGGGCTGAGGGCTGAGGGCTGAGGGGTCAGAAGAGCGGAAGAGCGAAAGCGCTGAAAGCGAGCTCTCCTCGGGGTCGGCGTCGGAATCGGAATCGGAATCGATCCGCTTCCCGGCGTACGCGGACCGTGTAGCCCGCCGCCCCAGCTTCGTCAGCATCGGAACGAACCGGTCCAGTACGGCGGTACGCCCAGCCGACGCACTCGATGGCGGTCCGGCACACGTCAAGTCGTTCGTCGCCAAAGTCCATGTCGTTGCCCTTGAATCCGATTCCGATTCCGATTCCGACCCCGACCCCGACCCCGACTTCACCGCATCACTGCATCAGTTCGAATCGCCCTCGTCGCACCGCGGCCGCAGCACCCGCGGCTCCGGCGCGCTACACTTGTGCCATCGTTCTGGCCGATTGCTGTCCATGCGCTCCGAAACCGTTCGGCTGTTCCAGACCCTGGACCACCGTTGCGGCTATTTTCCCGACCGGTTGGCGCGGAATCTGGTCATCGATCCGCTCGCGCCGAATCTGGCGGGGGTCTATGACCATGCCCTGAGCCGGGGCTTTCGCCGCGCCGGCGGGCATGTCTACCGACCGCACTGCCGTGGCTGCCAGGCCTGCGTGCCCTGCCGGGTCGACGTCAGCCGGTTCCGACCCAATCGCAGCCAGCGGCGCATTCTCCAGCGCGCCGCCGACCTTTCGCAGAGCTGGCGGGTGGCCCGATTCGACGACGAGCATTTCGCCCTCTATGAACGCTACATCGCCGCGCGCCATCCCGGTGGCGGCATGGACGAACCACAGCCGGAAGACTTCCGTCGTTTCCTGCTCTCACCGTGGTCCCGCACTCGTTACCTGGAACTGCGCGAAGGTGACCGACTGCTCGCCACCGCCGTGTCGGACATCGGGCCACAGGGGTTGTCGGCGGTGTACACCTTCTTTGAACCGGACCTGCCGCAGCGCTCGCTCGGCACCCTTGCGGTGCTCAAGCAGATCGAACTGTGCCACCAGCGCAAGTTGCCGCACCTGTATCTGGGCTACTGGATCGAGCACCACCCGAAGATGCACTACAAGGCCGGCTTCCAGCCGCTGGAAATCCTGCGCGCTGGGCAATGGCAACCGCTCAGCGAGCGACCACTGATCGGCACCACCGAGCGCGGATCGGACTAATCATGGTCGGCCGCGTGCGCAAGCACCATCGACGGCTGTATCTGAAGGCACGCCTGACCGCGGAGCAGACCCTGCTGCTTCGTGCAGGCATCATCCTGGCCCTGCTGGGTCTGGTGCTGATCGTATTCTGGATCGATCGGGACAACCTCCATGACCACCTCGACGGCGAGATTTCGGTCGCCGACCTGTTCTACTTCACGATGGTCACGGTCACCACCGTGGGCTATGGCGACATCGTCCCGACCGGCACCACCGCCCGCCTGATCGACGCCTTTCTGGTGACCCCGGTCAGGCTGATAGTCTGGTTCATATTTCTCGGCACTGCCTACCAGTTCGTGGTGCAGCGCATCCTGGAGGACCTGCGCATGAAGCGCGTGCAGCAAGACCTGACCGACCACGTCATACTGTGCGGCTATGGCCATGCCGGCCAGGTGGCGGCGCAGGAACTGCTCGACAAGGGCACTCCGGCGGAGAAGCTGGTGGTCATCGATACCGACGAGGCCCAGCTGAAGAAGGCGGCAGCGGCCGGCCTGATCGGCGTCCACGGGGACAGCACCCGGGAAGACCTGCTGCGTGATCTGCGCGTACACAAGGCGCGCTCGGCGGTGATCTGCCTGCCGCGCGATGACACCGTGTTGCTGTGCCTGCTGACCTTGCGCTACCTGGCCAAGGACCTGAAGGTCATCGCGATGGTGCGCGAGGAAGAAAACGCCAGACTGGTCCGCCGCGCAGGCGCCCATCTGGTCGTGGCACCCTCTCGGGTCAGTGGACAACTGGTAGCCGACGCGGTGCACGGGCGCTTCCTGGCGCCCTTCCTGCTCGACCTGATCGGTACCCGTGGACGCTTCAAGCTGGTCGAGATCGTTGCCGACGCCAGCTGGGTGGGCCGCAAGATGAGCTCCTGCGGCGGCCGATTGGTGGTGGGGCTGGAGCGCAAGGGGCACATCATCGGTTTTTGGGAGCATCCCGACGAGCTGATCCAGCTTGACGATCTGCTGCTGGCGATCGAACGCAATCCTTCGGCGGGCGAACAGCCCGTTCCAATGCCGGGCTGACCGCCGCGCATGGACCGGACCCTCATCCTCCGCTGCGTGCTGCTGTCGCTGCTCACGGCTCCGACCAGCGCCGAGGGCTGGACCCCGCCCGCTACCTGCAGTACGGCGCAGCTGGAGCAACCCCAGCCCCAGGCCGAGGAGGTCGAGACCTGGGCCTGGCGACTGGGCAAGTTGCGCGCCCAGGCCAGGGCCGAGCCGGAGAATGCGCTGATCCTGGATACTCAGACCGATGCCGCGGTGCGAATGCTGACCCTGGCCGCGATCGCCGAGAGCCGGGCCCGGATCGAGCGCGCGATCAGTCTGCGCGAACTGGTCCAGCGCGCCCTCGCCGAGACGGTC
>JBGTIE010000282.1:0-2319 GCA_041745855.1 Lysobacterales bacterium
CACTTCAGTCGCCCATCGGCGAGCGCGTAGTGACGACTACCGGCACAAACTGGGCATTGTTTCATCACCAAATCCTCTCAGATTTGGTCCGGTTTGCTTAGGAATTACCCAAAACTTTGGCGTGGGCGCCTCTGCGCGGCAACGCGCGGAGTGCTACCCGTACAAGCTTTGGCTGCGGGCTGAGCTCGGATATTTTCCGGCATGCGATGGGGAAGACCCTTATCGGTTCGCCACCCGAGGAGACGTTGACTTCTGGACTTCGCATATTCATCGGCAGTCGTATACGACGAACCGGAAACTATGTTCGTCTCTCGTGCGCTTCCAGTATCCCGACGAACTTGCGGGTGACCCCCTCCTGGTTTCCGGGCAAGAGAACCTTGCGCGTGGTATTCGCGGTATTCGTAGCCTCGCGAAGAAGCTTAGGCGCCTGCAGGCGACGTATGAATTAAACGCACTTGACGAGGAAGAACTAGACGCCTTAGTAAGCGAGCAAGCTGCTGACCTGACTCGTTCTGCATAAGAATGATGATTAATATCGATACTTTTGAGTTTACTGCAGGGTGTGTAGAACGGCGCGTCTGCGTAGCAGATGCTGTCACTACTTCAGCGATTCCCCGCGAGCGCGAGGAATGCGAGCAATCTGCAGTCGATGCATGGGATCAGCTCGTACTCCGAGGGGCACAGCCGAGGGTGATTGACGGTGGCAATCGGGGTCGCATGCGAATCGTCGACTTATTCTCCGGTGCCGGGGGGTTGTCACTAGGCGCTTGCTTGGGTTTGCGCGCTGCTGGCTATGAGCCAATTGTGGAACTGGCCGCGGACCTAGACGACGATGCCCTGAGGATCTATGACCGCAACATTGCCCCGCACGAGGTCAGAAGTGGCCCCGGAAATCTGCACAGCCCGATAAGTGGACTCCCTGCTCACTGAGGCGATGATGATCGCCGCAACAGGAGCAGAGCATGACCAGACGACCGCGCCGGAACCACGCACCGGCCTTCAAATCCAAAGTGGCCTTGGCCGCGATCAAGGGCGATCAGACGCTGGCCGAATTGGCGCAGCGCTTTGACGTCCACCCCAACCAGATCTCACAGTGGAAGGACCAGCTGCTCAGCGGCGCGCCCGGGGTCTTTGGCAACGACTCGCGTCCGGTCGCGCCGCCGATCGACGTCAAGTCCCTGCACGCCAAGATCGGTGAGCTGACGCTGGAGAACGATTTTTTAGAAGGCGCGCTCAGCAAGGCGGGTTTGCCGAGCGCAAAGCGATGATCGATCGCAGCCACCCGTTGCCCGTGTCACGACAAGCCGAAGCCGTCGGCATCAGCCGCGGCAGCGTGTACTACCTGCCCAGGCCGGTGTCGGCCCAGCAGCTGGCGCTGATGCGGCGGATCGACGCGTTGCATCTTGAGTGCCCGTTCGCCGGCAGCCGGATGCTGCGTGACCTATTGGGCCGCGAGGGCATCGTGGTCGGCCGCAAGCACGTGGCCACGCTGATGCGACGCATGGGCATCGAGGCGCTCTACCGCAAGCCCAATACCAGCCGGCGTCACCCGGCCCACCGGATCTACCCCTACCTGCTGCGCGGCTTGAAGGTCACCGCACCCAACCAGGTCTGGGCGATGGACATCACCTATATCCCGATGGCCCGCGGCTTCGTCTACCTGGCCGCGGTGATCGACTGGTACAGCCGCAAGGTGCTGGCCTGGCGGGTGTCGATCTCGATGGACACGCGTTTTTGCATCGAAGCCGTCGAGGAGGCGCTGGCACGCTACGGCACCCCACACATCTTCAATACCGACCAGGGCAGCCAGTTCACCAGCGAGGCGTTCACCGGCCTGCTCAAGCAACACGACATCGCCATCAGCATGGACGGCCGTGGCTGCTGGCGCGACAACGTGTTCATCGAACGGCTGTGGAAGTCGATCAAGTACGAGGAGGTCTACCTGCACGCCTACGACAGCGTCAGCCATGCCACCGCATCGCTGGGACGCTACATCGCGTTCTACAACCAACGCCGGCCCCACACCGCCCTTGATCGGCACCCCCCCGATGAGGCTTACTACCCATCACTGCCATTGCCCAAGGCCGCTTGAGAACCGCAGGGAATCCACTTATCGAACCGGGTTCAGCTGTTCAGACGCGTGGGGCCACTTCTCTTTGACCCTGCAAAACGCCAATTCATGAACGTGAAGCAGAAAAACTCCGCCCCCATCTCGCCTGACCGTGATTCCCCACCGGAGATCACGGACGCCTGGATTGCCGGCGCTGATCTCTACCACGGCGACAAGCTCATTCGCCGTGGTCGCCCCAGGCTGGCCAA
>JBGTIE010000283.1:0-1922 GCA_041745855.1 Lysobacterales bacterium
CACGACATTTGCGACAACGGCGCCGGTGACTATCAGGTGCGGTGGTCGATGATGATCCGCTTCAAGCGCTTCAAACGCGGCCAGGACACCCATTCCATCGGCATCTCGCACCTGCGCTTCGATCGCGACGGCCGGGTCACCCTGCATCAGGACTACTGGGACGCCGCTCAGGGCCTGTTCGAGCACGTCCCGCTGCTGGGCACGATGATCCGGGCGATCAAACGCCGGCTCTAGTCTAGCCGTCCGAAAGGGCCCGGCACTTCTGGGCCCTGGGCCCTGGGCCCTCGCTTTCCTGACCCCTCAGCCCTCAGCCCTCAGCCCTCAGCCCTGCTCATGGATCACGCCTTCAGCGGCAACGTCCTTAACCGCTTGCCAGTCGCGTTGTACACCGCATTGGCCACTGCCGGCACGATCGGCGGGGTTCCCGGTTCGCCGACACCGCCGGGCCGTTCGCCACTGTCGATGATATGCACGACCACTTCCGGCATTTCGTCCAGCCGCAGGCTCGGGAAGTCGTGGAAATTCGATTGCGCCACCCGCCCGGCGCGCAGCTCCAGGCTCTGGTGCAACGCCGCCGACAGGCCATAGACGATCGAACTGTGCATCTGCGCCTCGATTGTCAGCGGATTGATGTAAATGCCGCAGTCGATCGCGCAATGGACGCGGTGGACCTGGATCCGCCGCCCGCGCACCGACACTTCGGCGGCCTGGGCCACATAGCTGCCGAAGCTGTGATGTACCGCCAGGCCCTTGCCGCGGCCGTCCGCCAGCGTGCGGTCCCAGCCGAACTCGGCCGCCACCTTCTCGAGCACGCCGAGCATGCGATCGGCCTTGGCCCGGGTCAACAGCTCACGCCGGTACGCCAGCGGATCAAGACCTGCCTTCGCCGCCAGCTCGTCGATGAAGCACTCCATCGCAAAGGCCGTGTGGGTGTGGCCGACCGAACGCCACCAGAGCACCGGCACCGCCAGCGTGGGACTGTGCACGCCAACCCGGTAGTGTTCGATCGCCGACAGATAGGGTGAGTCGGAAACACCCTCGACGCTGCTTGGATCGACGCCGTTTCGGACCATGGCTGCAAAGGCCGTACCGGCCATGATGCTCTGGCCAACGACGACGTCCTCGAACGCGCTTGGTGCGCCGTTGTCACCGAGCCGCGCGCGCAGCCGGTGCAGGTACATCGGTCGGTAATAGCCACCGCGGGTGTCGTCCTCGCGGGTCCAGACCACCTTGACCGGCCGCTTGGCCTGCATCGCGACCTGTACCGCTTCGGCGACGAAATCAGCGGCCGGACTGGCTCGGCGACCGAAACCCCCACCGAGAAAGGTCGTATGCACCCGCACCTTTTCGGCCGGCAGACCAGTCAACTTGACCGCGATCGCCTGGTCGAGGGACTGGAACTGGGTGCCGGTCCAGATGTCGCAGCCGCTGGCGTCGATGCGGACCGTGCAATTGAGTGGCTCCATCGCCGCGTGAGCCAGGTAGGGCACCTCGTAGTCGGCGCTGATGATGTCTCCGCCATTGGCGTCGCCACTTTCGGCGAACTTTGCGCCGCTGTCGCCCTTCTCCGCGGCGACCGCACCGGGCTGGCCGGCAAGTTCGCGATACTGCTGCCACAGCAGCTCGCTGGTCAGTTCCGTTGCCGCCGACTCGTCCCAGCTCAGCTGCAAGGCATCCCGACCCTTCTTGGCGGCCCAGTAGTGCTCGCCGACCACCGCCACCGAGTTCTCCAGTCTGTAGACACCAAGCACGCCGGGTACCGCCCTGGCGCCCGCATCGTCGACGCTCTGGAGCTTCGCCCCGAAGCCGGGTGGCCGCGCGATCAGCGCGACCTTCAGATCCTCCAACGCGACGTCCATACCGAAGATCGCGCTGCCGTCGGTCTTTTCCGCCGAGTCCAGCCGCGCGGTCGGCTTGCCAAG
>JBGTIE010000284.1:0-3823 GCA_041745855.1 Lysobacterales bacterium
GAGAGCGGTTCGCCGCGGCCGCGGTGGCTGTCGCCAAGCTTGAACCAGTTGAAGCTGCCAATGGGGTTGTTTGTCTTTTGTTGCTCCGGAAACAGGAGCGCTATCCCGCATTCGTCGGCGAGAGCAGACCAGCCTGATCCGACATCGTAGCTCGCCGCTGACTGGGTGCAGCCATGCAGCACGACGACAAGAGGGCCGTTCTCCGGGAAGTTCTCCGGAATATAAACCTTCGCGCGCAGCGACCCGGGGTCGGTCCCGAATTTTTTCAGGACGGAGAGACGATTGGCGGTAGTTGAAGATGCTGACATAAGAACCCCTGTACATGAGCCGGTACCGGCCACGTGAGACGCGCGGACCCGAATTTTCGGGCCGGGCGCGATATGACTGTCCACGGCTTGAGGCGGACACGAAGAGACCCTTGCTGCCTGCGGCAGATGAGATCCATCAGACGCATACGACAAGTGTCTCGGTGATTATGCTTCACCTAGCTTATTTCCCGGTCCGCTTGCGCTGATACAGATTAGTCCGGGCACCAATAAAATGCAGGAGCATCCGTGCCTTTATCCTTCGCGCATAGGAAAACGGATCAGACATCGCTTCGCTTGCGAAGGAGTTGTCTCGGCCACAACCACCAGGATTTCACGAACATGAACTGCCTTATCGGTGTTTTGACGACAAGAAGCAGGATTCCGATGGATAGCAGACACCAGATCGCGGCCACTTCATTGGGGTTGCTGGTCAGTAGCATGGCCAATTGCGGTCCGACCAGGAAATGGTACACGGTAAACCGCCAAGAGCCGTAGACGAAGGGCAGCAAAATCCCGGCGGTGAAATAGCTGGGATACAGGCTCAGGAAAGATGCCCACGAATCGACGGTGATGAAGTTCAGCATTCCGTTCGTCGGAACATCCCAGGCGATATGCCATTCTCCGGAAACCGAGCAAAGCCGATCGGCACACAGCCCGCGCCCCAGTGGACATGACCCTGCCCATTCGAACGGGTAAAGCTGCAGAAGCATGATGACGGCCGAAACAAAACAGACCGCATAAACCGGCCACTGGATTTTCTCGCGAACAGCAGTCGGTATGAAGTACATCGACAGCATGTTGATGAAGAATGGCTGGAACACGATGTGCAGATAGCCCAGAAGGGTGGCAATTTGATTTGAGGGCAGCGCGCATTGGTCAATCACTGAATATGTGAAAGCCTGCAGAGCTTCCATCGACGAGAAATAACCGAGGGCCATCCACAGCGGCGCAGGTTCCCTCTTGTATGCTGCGTACGCTGTTGTCCCTAGGCCTATGACCGCGAGTACTGCCGACGCTTCACCGCTCCAACACATCAAGTCTCTTTCTCGACTGGGAGAATGGTCGAGCTGACACTGCAACGTGCTGATTGAGCGTGACGGCCCATCTGGAGCGCCAGTCAAACACCAGGATCAGCTTCCTCTTTTGGGCTGTGATGCAGAGGGGGTCTGCAGGACGGGCTGTTTCTTGGGAGATCCGTCCGTGGCTCGGGGTTCCGGTCCACCCCAGCGCGGGATTGTCAGCTTGTTGTCAGGGTGACGCCCCGGAAGGCTTCTCTCGCCCGATGTGTCGAAGGCATCATCTCCAAGGCCCAATCCTGTACCTGCGTGTGTGTCACCAGAAGACCCGCCTAGATCAAAGCCCGGGCGGTCGATCTTGCGAGCGCTGTCGTCGGCCGCGCGGGGCTCGTCTTGAGCCGGGTTCTTCCGGATCTTCTTGTCGGAAGCGTCGTTCGTTTCCGGCGATCCGGACGATGCGGGTGTTTTATCTCGGTGTTTCATGGCTTGATTCCTTTGCAGGGCGGTGGGGCTCTGAACTGCGGCTCAGTTTGCCAGCACTGCGCGTCGCCGGGTCCGCGATGGGCTGCCCGGTCTTCGAAGGTATATTTCGTCGTAGATCATCCGCGCGGTCCGATTGCTGATCCAGGTTAGGAAGACGGGCCTGATATCGATCGGCGGCTGACCCGAAGCTGACAGCCCTGCAAAGCAGATCTGCCTCAGCTTCTGCGCACGATTTCCGCTCCATGATGGAAACGGCCGGTCGCAAGACCGACGCAGCGCACCCTGACCAGAATGGAGTCCGGGACATGGCGCTACCGCAGCAGAGGGCCTTCTTGATCCAGGTAGGCGCGGTCGAACTCGGCAAGATCGGCCAGCCTGTCGAAATCGTGGATCGTCACCTGGCCCTTCTGAAAGGTTGCCAGCCCTTCCTCGCGCAACTCGCGGAGAACACGATTGACGTGCACGGCGCTGAGCCCCAGCGCATCGGCCAGATGGTATTGCGTAAGCGGACAGGCAAAACCGTCTCGGGTGCCGCGTCCCACCAGGGTCAGCCGAGCGCTGAGTTCGAGCAGGAAATGCGCCATCCGTTCCCGTGCGTCTCGCCGACCGATGCCGACCAGATGCTCGACCACCATCGCCTCGTCCCGCGACGCGGCCCATAGCACCGCTGTGGCCAGGCGCGGTGTATCTGCAAAGGTTTGCAGCAGGTCACTTTCCAGCACTTCCGATGCCTCGACCGCCGTGACTGGCTCGACGCTGTGGTCGGCGGTGCGGAAGAGGACCGACCGCAGGCCGAGAAAGTCGCCCGGTATCTGGAAATCGACGATCTGTCGCGAGCCATCGCGCATCAACTTGTAGGAACAGACCCAGCCCTCGGCGAGGATATACGCCGCCTGGTGGGTCTGCCCCTCATACACGAGATCGCGATCCGCGGCAAAACTGCGTCGCCGCTGGTGCAAGGTGTCGAGGACAGCCAGCTCGGCCTCTGACAGGGCGACGAAGCTGCCCAGCTTCCGGGCGAGTGGGCTGCGGGTGGTGAGCATCAGATACCTTTCTACCCCGATTCCACGGCGAAGACGGGTTCTGACAATCCTCGATTATCGGGCATCGCTCCCGGCAATCCTGCCGTGGATCAGTTCATGTTACGCGCGATGTGCGACAGTGGCGATCAACTTCTCCGGGGCTGAACATGCCTTGGCCGCAACCAGAAAGAATCAGTCCATGACAACGCAAATGCCTTCCAAGCCAGTACTTTTGGGAATACCGCCCGGAGCAGAAGTGACGGCCGTCGCCGCCCTCACCATCTGCGAATCGCTTTTGCTGGCCCTCAACGATAGAGACATCTTACCAGAGCACCAGATCGTCGGCGTCCTGCGCGACGCTGCGGCAGCTCATTCAAACGATCCGGGCGAAGATGGGCAGGGGGAGCTGCATTCGGCGGTCGCCGACCTGATTAACCGGATCATCGATGGTGGCAATTCGGTACGACGGCCATAACGCTCGGCCAGCCGATGGCACCCGAACTCGGGTGGCGTCCGCTCGGTCTCGTTACTTGCTTCTACAACGGCATACGGCCTCATTCGTCGCTCGGCGGGGGAACGCCCGATCGCGCAAATCTCACCCAGCCACCGCCGATCCCGGCGGCGGCGTAACCACAGCGGAGATCCACTTAGAAGAAGCCCGGGACCGGTTCAGACAAACCGAGCCGCCTCTTAGTTGATAGGTGCGCAACAAAGCGACAGCGTGCAAGAAAAGGCGTTCCACTTAGGGAATGTCGGCTTGAGGTGATACCTGACTGGTTCGAGCAGCCAAATGTAAATCGAAGAGGAAATTATCATGATCCGTGCAACCCTGATTGCGATGACGCTTGCGACGCCGGCCATGGCCGAGGTGATGACCGTTCAAACGACGAAGTATGTTCCAGCCGCCATGGACGCGCTGGAGGCTGCGGTGCGAGAGGCCGGGGCCAAGGTATATGCCCGAGTCGACTATGCTGCTGAGGCCAACAGCGTGGAG
>JBGTIE010000285.1:0-3473 GCA_041745855.1 Lysobacterales bacterium
GAGCGGGCGAACGTCGAGGTTTCATCCTTGCCCGGGCATGGCGCGGTGCTCTTGCTCTCTTTGCGGCCTCCGCGTCCGCGTAAGCTGCTCTTCGCTGTTGATATCGAAGTCCGCCTGACCACATCAGTTTGACTCGCACCCACGACTCCCGACTCCACTCCCAACTCCTGCCCCTAAGCTACAATGCCCGTTCAACACGCCGGGAGCCCCAGCATGAGCGACAGCAGCGAGGAGTTGCAGCGCCGACCGGCAGCGATCTACCTGTTGCCGAACCTGTTCACGACTGGCGCGCTGTTTGCCGGCTTCTACGCGATTGTTGCGGCCTTCAACGGCTTTTTCGAAACCGCGGCGGTGGCGGTCTTCATTGCCGCCATTCTGGACGGCCTCGATGGCCGCGTCGCGCGCCTGACCAATACCCAGAGCGAGTTCGGCACCCAGTACGACAGTCTCGCCGACATGGTCAGCTTCGGCCTGGCGCCGGCGCTGGTGGTTTACACCTGGTCGCTGTCGGGACTGAAGGTCTATGGCGACTTCTGGGGCAAGGTGGGCTGGTTGGTCGCTTTCCTGTTCGCCGCCTGTGCGGCACTGCGGCTGGCGCGCTTCAATTCCAATGTCGGCAAAGTGGACAAGCATCTGTTCCAGGGCCTGGCCAGCCCGGCGGCGGCCGGCACGCTGATGGCGCTGGTGTGGGCGGTGGAAGATTTCGGCGGCAACCGCTTCACGCTGGTCTGGATCACGCCCTTTCTGACCGTTGCGCTGGCGCTGGCGATGGTCAGCCGCCTGCCCTACTACAGTTTCAAGGTCTGGCCCGAGCGGGTGCGCTTCTTCTGGATCCTGCTGGTAGTAGTGGCGCTGGCCCTGCTGGCGGCCCATCCGCCCAACGTGCTGCTGGTGCTGTCGCTGCTGTATGCCAGCTCGGGTCCGGCCTACTGGCTGTTCCGCCGTTGGCGCAAGGCACGCCGGCAGGGGGTCTGGGAGGGCAGTGCCAGGCCGGCGCAAGCCGACCAGGACGGCGCGTCTCCGTGAGTGCCGGCGCTGCCTCACGAAACATGCTCGGGACCGAGGAGTTTGGGGTACTGGCCGAACTCGGCCACGCTTTCGCCACCACGCTGGACATCAACCAAACGGTCCGTCAGGCGGTCGAGCAGATCGCCATCCACATGGACGCCGAGGCCGCAGCGCTGTTCCTGATCGACGGGCCGAAGGGTGAACTGGTCTGCCGGGCCTGCTCCGGCCCGGTCGATGTGACCGGTTTGCGGGTGCCGCGCGGGCGCGGCATCGTCGGTCGGGCGATCAAGCAGAACAAGGTCCAACTGGTGCAGAACGTCGAACAAGACGTCGATCACGCTGGCGATGTCGGCGGCTTCATCACGCGCTCGATCCTGTGCGCGCCGCTGAGTGCGGCGGAAGGTCCGATCGGCGCGCTGCAGGTGCTGAACAAGCGCAACGGCATGCTGTTCGACACCCATGATCGCGACATCCTGCGCCTTTTGGCGGTGCCAACCACGCTAGCCCTGTCGAACGCCCGGCTGGCCGAGGAACTGATGCAGCGCGAGCGGCTGCGGCGCGAATTCCAACTCGCCCGGCAGATGCAGAAGACCTTGCTGCCGCCGCGCATTCGCGACTGCCCAATTCTCGGCATCAATATCCCCGCGCGCGAGATCTCGGGCGATTTCTACGATCATTTCGTGCTTGACGATGGCCGCATCGCGTTTTGCGTCGGCGATGTCTCGGGCAAGGGCATGGACGCCGCCCTGATGATGGTGCGTGCCTCGGGGCTGCTGCGCTGGACTGGCAAGGAAGGCCTGCCACCGGAGCGCTGGCTGGCGCGGGTCAACGTCGAGCTGTGCCAGACCGTCACTGAAGGTCGCTTCCTGTGCGCGCTGGCGGGCTATTTCGATCCGGAAACCAGCCTGCTGGAATGGTCCAACGCCGGCCTGCCGCCGCTGCTGCTACGGGCCAGGGACGGCAGCTATCGCCAGTTCCTGGCCGACGGACCACCGCTGGCGATCCTCTCGGACTACCCCTACAGCAGCAATCGCTGCCTGCTCGGCGATGGCAGCGCCTACATCTACAGCGACGGCGCCACCGACGTGCGCGGCGAAGGCAGCGAGCCGATCGGCATCGACGGTTTTCAGGGCCTGATCGAAACGCTGGTCGAACAACCGCCGCGAGCCCGATTGCGCGGACTGGTGTCACAATTGCGCGGTCTGAAGCTGGCCGACGACACCACCTTGATGCTGATCGAACAGGACCCGAGCGCCGGTCACTATCTGACCGGGATCAGCATTGCCTGCGATGCGGAATATCTGCGGCTGGTGCGGCAGACCGTCGACGAACAGCTCAAGCGGCTGCAGATCAGCGCCGAGATGCGCCAACGGCTGGTGCTGGCGATCGACGAAGCCACCGCCAACGTGATCCGGCACGCCTACAAGGGCGATCCGAACGGCCGCATGAGCCTGGACCTGTGGCGCTGCGGTGGTGAGTTGCATTTCGTCCTGCGCGACTGGGCCGAGCCGATCGACAGCAGTTGCATCAAGCCGCGCGATCTGAGCCAGTGCCGACCCGGCGGCCTGGGCATCAATCTGATCGACATGGTGATGGATCAATGGCGTTTCGAATCGCCCGACGAAGGTCAGGGCAATGTGTTGCGGATGATAAAACGACTCGACGACGACAGTGCGCGTGGCGCGCCCTCGACCGCCGGGCGCTGACAGGAGACGAGTGGAGATGACGGCATCCAATACCTGCGTGACCTTGAGTCAAGACGGTTTCCTGGTCGTCAAGGTGGCCGGCGAGGTGGATCTTTCCTGGTCGCAGAAGCTGCGCAAGGCGATCCTCGACGCCCTCGGTGGCGGCGGCCCGGTGGCGGTCGACCTGGCCGAGGTCAGCTACATCGATTCCTCCGGTATCGCCGCATTGGTCGAGGGTTTCCAGAGCGCCCGCGGCAAGAGCCAGTCATTCAGTCTGGTCGCGGTCAGCCAGCCGGTAATCGCGGTGCTGGAACTGGCCCGACTGGATCGGGTGTTCCCGATTTTCGCCTCGCTCGATCAGGCGCCGCGCTGATGCGCAGCCGCATGTCAGCAGTCCGCGTCCGCACACCGGCGCGCCCTGCCCGATGCTGATGAACTCGGTCCATCGGGTGGTCTCGCAGGTCGGTCGCAATGCGACTCAGATCGCCGGCGAACTGGGCTACATCGGCTCGCTGTTCGGCGAGACGCTTTACTTCCTGTTCCTCGGGCCGGCTCGCGGCCAACCGGTGCGCTGGCATCAGGTCCTGCACCAGATGCGCCAGATCGGCGCCGACGCCATTCCGATCGTCGCCTTGCTGTCGCTGGTGATCGGCCTGAGCTTGGCGATCAATGGAATTGCTCAGCTGAAGGCCTTCGGCGCCGAGAGCGCCATCGTCGTTGGCGTCGCCATCGGGGTGACGCGCGAGTTCGGCCCGCTGATCACCGGCATCGTCGTCGCCG
>JBGTIE010000286.1:0-3954 GCA_041745855.1 Lysobacterales bacterium
CGATTCGGTCCGCACGGTCTGGTCCGGATCGTGGGCTTTATCGACCAGTAAACTTGCATACAGCCCCAGCGTTTGCGCGCCTTCGACATAGACCCGCTGCTGCAACAGCATCCGCCGCACGTCGGCGTGCTCGATGATCGGCAACATCGGACTGCTCGGGTCGCGCTGGTCCGGATGCCGGCCCTGCCGGCGTTCGCGCGCGTACTGCAGCGAGTACAGATAGCCGGCGTAGCCCTGCTGCACCGCGCCCATGCCGACGCCGATGCGCTCCTCGTTCATCATGTGGAACATGCAGGCCAGACCCTGATGCTCCGGGCCGACCAGTTCGGCGTGACAGTCGTCGTTCTCGCCGAACTTCAGGAAGGTGTTGACGCTGCCGCGCTGGCCCATCTTGTGGTTCAGACCGGCCAGCTGGACGTCATTGCGCTCGCCACGGCTACCGTCTTCGTTGACTCGCCAGCGCGGCACGATGAACAGCGAGATGCCGCGCACGCCGGCCGGTGCGCCGACGATCTTGGCCAGCACCAGATGGACGATGTTCTCGCCCAGTTCGTGATCACCGGCCGAGATCCACATCTTCGCCCCGCGCAACCGATAGCTGCCGTCGGCCTGCGGATAGGCGGTGGTCTGGCTGTCGGCCAGCGAGGAACCGGCCTGCGGCTCGGACAGGCACATCGTGCCGTAGTAGCGCCCAGCAACGATGGGGCGCATGTAAAGCTGCTTCTGGCGCTCGTCCGCGTATACGGCGAGCAGATTGGCCGCCGCCCGGGCAAGCAACGGATAGGCCACGGTGCCGACATTGGCCGAGGCAAACAAGGCATCGCAGGTCGCGCTGATCAGGAATGGCAACTGCAGACCGCCATCGGCCTCGTCGGCCAGTATCGCCATGAAACCGGCCTCGCTGAAGGCTTCCAGCGCTTGGCTGATCTCGGGAATCAGCTCAACCTTGCCGTCGACCATCTGCGGCTCGTTCAGATCGGACTTGCGCGAGTGCGGCAGGAACTTCTCCTGGGCAATCTGTTGCGCCAGATCGATCACCTGATCAAAGGTGGCCCGATCATGGCTGCTGAAGCGTTCATAACCGCACAGCTGCTCGGCCTGCAGCAGGTCGTACAGCACCAGATCGAGATGACGACGATCGACGAGAGGGTTCGGCATGCTGGATTCCTGTGAGCTGATGAGTCATTCTGGCAGTATGACTCATGGTGGGGTCCGGTTGCCAGCGTGTAAGTTCGAGGTAGAGGGCCCAGGGCATAGGGCCCAGGGCCCAGTAAGAGCCGCGGACTGCCAGGCATTCTGGCCGCACGAGTCGCGGGCTTGCGGCTTTCTGGGCCCTGGGCCCTGGGCCCTGAGCCCTGGGCCCTGAGCCCTGGGCCCTCAGCACCATTTCCTCCCGAGGTATCTGGATGTCTCCGAAACCACAAAGCGCGCCCAAACCATCCCGCCCCGACGCTATCCGACTCGCGCGCCGGCTTTGGCTGCGAGGGGAGCGGCTGGATGTGGGGCAGTTGGCGCTGACGATGGGCTTGGGTCGGGCGACCCTGTTTCGCTGGTTCGGGACGCGGGATCTACTGCTGGCCGAGGTGCTGTGGTCGCTGTGCGAGCCGACCCTGGTACGGGCGGAACGGGAAGTTTCCGGTCAGGGTGCGGCGCGGATTGCCCAGATCACTGAGCGCGCGCTGCGGCTGATGCAGTCCTTCGAGCCCTTGCGTCGGTTCATCGCAGAAGACGGTGAACAGGCCTTGCGCCTGCTCACCTCACGCGCCAGCCCGGTCCAGGGCCGCACGATCGAAACCGTGCGTCGACAGTTGCAGCAGGAAGTCGACGCCGGCTGGCAAGCGCCGCTGGGCCTGGACACGCTGGCCTGGCTGATCGTTCGTATCGGCGAGTCTTTCCTTTACGCCAGCGCGATCAGCGGGCAGGAAGTGGATATTGGGGATGCGGGGATTGCGGTGCAGTTGTTGTTGTCGGGGAATGTTCAATAGAGGGCCCAGGGCCCAGGGCTCAGGGCCCAGAAGAGCGACGGCTGGCCGTCATGAGCCCACGCCTCTAACCCGAAAGTTGCCTCGCTCCCTCTGGGCCCTGGGCCCTGAGCCCTGTGCCCTGGCCCTTTTCAGCCCTGGCCCGCGAGCAGATTGGGCCCGCGCCCCAACTCATGCACCGCCTCAACCAGCACGCTGACTTGATCGGGGTCGATGTCCGGGGTGATGCCGTGGCCGAGGTTGAAGATATGGCCGGGCCCGATGCCGTAGTCGCCGAGGGTTTCACCTACCAGCCGCCGCAGCACGTCGGGCCGTGACTTCAACGCAACGGGATCGAGATTGCCTTGCAACGCGACCTTGTCGCCGACCTTGTGGCGGGCTTCGGCCAGTGAGGCAGTCCAGTCCAGGCCCAGTGCCTGACAGCCGGTGTCGGCCATGACCTCCAGATGCGCCTGCGCGCCCTTGCTGAACAGGATCAGCGGTGCCGGTTCGGGGAGCGCCCGCAGGGCCTGGGTGATCTTGTCCAGATAGCGCAGCGAGAATTCGCGGTAGTCGTGATAGGGCAGGGTGCCGCCCCAGGTATCGAAGACCATCAGTGCCTGGGCTCCGGCTTCTCGCTGGGCGGCCAGGTAATCGACCACCACGTCGGCGAGCAGGTCGAGCAGTCGGTGCATCGCCTGCGGTTCATCCCAAGCCCATCGGCGCGCCTCCAGGAAGCCGGTATCGGAGCGGCCGCCGAGCATGTAGCAGGCCAGCGTCCACGGACTGCCGGAAAAGCCGATCAACGGCACCAGGCCGTTCAATTCGCGCCGGATCATGCTCACCGCGTCCATCACATAGCGCAGCGACTGGGTCGGATCGAAGCGGGTTAGCCGGTTCAGGTCATCGAGCGTGCGCAGCGGCCTTTCGAAGCGCGGGCCCTCACCTTCGACGAAGTGCAGGCCCAGCCCCATCGCATCAGGGATGGTCAGGATGTCCGAGAACAGGATCGCGGCGTCCAGCTCGAAGCGGCGCAGGGGCTGCATTGTCACCTCGGTGGCCAGTTCCGGATTGCGGCACAGGCTCATGAATTCACCGGCCTGGGCGCGGGTGGCGCGGTACTCCGGCAAGTAGCGGCCGGCCTGGCGCATGATCCAGACCGGCGTGGTGTCCACCGGCTGGCGCTGCAAGGCGCGCAGGAAACGATTGCCCCGATGGCAGGGGGCTGCAAGCAATTCGGCGTCGGTCATGTGCGGGAGTCTTTTTTGAGGGGGCCGAGTCGGCGTGGCCAGGCGCCTTTGCCGCGCGCGGCGGGAGGCAGGTTGTCGAGAGCGCGCCGGGCGCTGTCCAGATCCGGATAGCGACCGCTGCAAAGCAGCCACCAGTCGCCTTCGGGCTGGCTGAGCCGGATCACGAACAGGTCGGCACCAGTCAGGCCGGCTTCGGTAGCAAATTGGGCGAAGCCCGCGTTGCTGCGCGCCGCGAGTAGCTGCAGCGTGTACTCGCTGTCTCCCCAATTGGCGATCGGGCTGGCTTGGCGCAGGTTGGGTAGCGATGGAATGGTGACTGGCGGTGGGCTGCGGACTGGGGCTGGGGCTGCGAGTAAAGTTGGTGGGATTGGCGCTGGTGCTGCTGGTGCTGGTACTGGTACTGGTGCTGGTGCTGCTGGTGCAGGTGCAGGTGTTGGCGCAAGAGTGACCTCGGCTGGCGCGACTGCCGACTGTGCTGACGATGGCGTGGCCGCGGCAACGGGGGCTTCAGTGGTAGTCGCCGCGGCGATGGGACTCGCTGCAGCACTTGGGCTTGGAGCAGCTTCCGGGCTCGGCGCAACGTTCGGAGCTGGCGCAACATCAGGGGCCGCCAAAACGGCAGGGGCCGCGACAGGGTCCGTAATCGGCACAGGGTCCGAACTCGCCGCAGCAATGACGGTGCGGTCGTCCGCGATTGCTGGTTGGCCGCTGGGATCGGCGACGCCCCATTGGGACGCCGCCTG
>JBGTIE010000287.1:0-2715 GCA_041745855.1 Lysobacterales bacterium
TCCGATCGACAGCATCATCGCCAGCGCGACCTGGCCGATGACCAGCGTGCTGCGCAGGCGCTCGCCACCGCCCGCCGCGGTACCGGTGCCCCCGCTCTTGAGCTGCGCGGCAAGGTCCACTCGGCGCGACTGCAGCATGGCCGGAATTGTCGTCAGCACGCCAACTGCCAGCGCGAGCGCTGCTGCGAAGCCGTAGGCACGCAGGTCGATGGCCACCGAGTCCGCCCGCGGCAGGCTGTCCGGACGCATCTGCAGCAGCAGTTCCAGCAGCACCTGAGCCATTCCCAGGCCCAGCAGACATGCCAACGCGGCAATCGTCAGCCCTTCGGCCAGCAGCAGCCGTTGGACCCGCCCCGACGAAGCACCGAGCGCGCTGCGCAAGGCAATCTCGCGGCGGCGGTCGACGGCACGCACGGTCAGCAGGTTGGCGACATTGGCGCAGGCGATCACCAGCACCAGCAGGATCCCGAACGACAACAGGGACAATGGCGCCCTCGCCTCGCGCACCATCGCGGCGCCGTAGGGCATCAATTCGGCGCGCATCCGCGATGCCGCGCGCTCGGGCCAGAGCCGGGCGATAAGCGCCTCGAAGCTCTGCTGCGCCTGAGCCAGTCTGGTGCCTTCAGCGAGTCTCGCCAGCACCTGGTAGTTGGTGCCCTGACCGATGCTCTCGGCCACAGGTGCCAACGGCAGGTACAGATCGACCCCGGCACTGTCGGCAAAACCGGCGGGCAGCACGCCGATCAATGTGTGCGGAAGACCGTCCAGGCTGATCACGTGGCCCAGTGGCGGCTCGCCCGTCGGGTACAGCCGCTGCGCCAGAGAGCGGGTGATCACCACCACCGGCGCTTCGCCCTTGCGGTCCTCGGCGGCTCCGATGCCACGGCCAAGCTGCGGCCCGCTGCCGAGCACGTCGAAGTAACCGGCCGAAACGTGCAGCGCACCCAACCGCTCGCTGCCAGTCCCAGCGGAGAGCGTGTAGCTGGCGCGGGTTCGTGCGGCAACGCCGGCAAACCCGTTGGCACTATCGCGGAAGGCCTGGAACTGCGCATCATCCATGCCGACCCGCCACTCCTGGGTGGTCCAGCCGACATCGATCAGCCGCTCCGGCTCGGGCAACGGCAACGGCCGCAGCAGCACTCCGTTGACCACGCTGAACATCGCGGTGCTGGCACCCAAGCCCAGCGCCATAACGACGATCGTGAGCGACGCAAAGCCGCGCCGACGCATCAGCGCAGCCAGTGCATGGCGAAAGTCACGCAACCAATGTTCCATATCGCCTCCAATGCCATGCCCACTGCGGGCGGTGTCGCTAGGCAGGTTCCGTGCCAACGCAGGGTAGTCCGTCTCCAATGGCAGATCCTGCTGCCAGTGAAGCAATTGACGTTCGCATGCGGACGCACGCGTCCGGAAGCGGACGTTGCAAGGTACATCCCTAGACGCCGCGCGCGGAAGAGCGCTTCCTGGCGCTGCCAGTGACCGGCGAGCCGTCGATGGAGAACGAGATGGCGCAACTGCTGGAAATGGGCTGCGATGGCTGGTTCACCGATTTCCCCGATCGCGCGGTCGCGCTGCGCGAGCGAGTTGCTCCAACGCACGCTTAGTGCTTGTTTGCGAGCCCCTTTATCGGCCCGAAGATGCACACGGCCTTTAACCCCTCGTCATCGCGAGGGAGCTTGCGACCGCGGCGATCCAGAGACTTTCCGCTCTTGTTCGTGGTTCGGATCCTGGATTGCCACGGCATGCGCTGCAGTCAACGGCAAGCTGCTCACTGGCGACTGCTCATGCCTCTCCATGAACCCATGCGGCGCGTTGTTGAACGCGCAGCTCGCCACGTTGTGCTTTTCGCCCCAACGGGGCAGCACAAGTTAGCCTGGGGCAACGCCCCAGGTAAGCAGCGCGTCGGTCCCGAGCCCTGAAGGGGCGCAATATTTCCGCACGTGCGGCAAACCGTTACGACAGCGTTGACAGCGCGCCTTGAATCGCGCCAACGTTTCAGCAGCCGACCATGGTTCGCCCCTTCAGGGCTCTGGTTTTCTTGGTCCGGTTTTCCTGGGGCGTTGCCCCAGGCTAACTTGTGCTGCCCTTTCAGGGCGGTACAGCAAGCGTATTCTCCGCGTACCTTCGCCAGAACCCGGATTACCTCGCGGCGTGGCAATCCAGAGATCTGAACTACACCAGGAGCGAAAATCTCTGGATCGCTGCGGTCGCAGGTTCCGCTCCATGAACCCATATCGTAAGCCATCAATGGCAGTGCCGGGACCGTGGCCTATGTGCATTTCCAGATCGAAGAAGGCGCTCGGAAGAAGAACCGTACTCACGCGGAGACGCGGAGGTCGCGGAGAGAGCTTTCAAGAGAAACAATCTGACATCAGGCGTCGTGAACCCGGCTTCCGACTGCTGTTCGGACCAGGCGCCTCGATCTTGCTCTTCCTCCGCGTCCTCCGCGTCTCCGCGTGAGACCGCTCCTGCTGGTTCATGGCCCGTGTGCACAACGGGCCGATAAAGGGGTCTCGCAATGACGAATGAATGAATGAGTTACGTCATCGGTTCATGGGGAGGGCTTGATGCTGACGGATGAGTGACACCAGCGTGCGCTCAAGCAAGCGCTATCTGTGGTGTTGCGAACATACAGCGCCCCGGTGAACGGTTGATCCTGCCACTCCGTTCAGGAGCCGGCTGACATGTCTGACTTTCTGCCTCAACATTCGCCGC
>JBGTIE010000288.1:0-6482 GCA_041745855.1 Lysobacterales bacterium
GGTACCGCCCGACAGCGCGCCGGCCTCGGCGGTCAAGTCGTCCGGTGGGCTGGCGGCGATTGGCCGGATGTTCGGCAAGAAGCAGGCCGACGAGTTGCGCTTCGATGGCGTCTACCGGGTCAAGCATTTTCCCGACGACGAGACCGACGACCACTACCGCAACCTGCGGCTGTATCCCGACGGCAGCGCACTCTGCATCGTCTCGGCCGATCCGCCATCCGAGCTGGCCAAGTGGTTCCACCAGCAAAGCCAGACGGTGGCGAGGGGCGAGTACAAGCTCAAGGGCGATACGATCCGGATCGAGATCCGCGCCGACGACGCCGCGCTCGACTTCAACGGCAGCATCGAGCGCAATCGCTTGCTGCTCACTACGCGGGGCTTCGGCAATGCGCCGATCGGCACCGAGGAGTACCTGTTCATGGGCTGGCGCCCGTAATGGCCTGGTGCTTTGGGTTGGGGTGAGAGCGAGAGCAAGCGCGATTGCAGGAGCGAGAGCTAGAGCCAGAGCTTTTCAACACAAAGGACACAAAGGACACAAAGGAAGAGCTTTCTGGAATGGAAGGGTCATGCGATACCTCGCCGTCGATCCGGCTTTCGATGGTTTTTCCCGCCACTAGGTAACGCCACGCACAATACCGTCCTTGCGAGAGCCGTTCTCCGGCCCGGAAATGCACACCGGCCCTGAACCCTCGTCATCGCGAGGGAGCCCAAGCGACCGCGGCGATCCAGTTGCGTTTCGCTGTTGCTCTTCCGCCCTGAAAGGGCAGCACACGTTAGCCTGGGGCAACGCCCCAGGAAAACCGGACCACGAAGACCAGAGCCCTGAAGGGGCGAACCATGGTCGGCTGCTGGACCGGATCAGACGCGCTGTCAATGCGGTCATGCCGATTCCTGACTAGCGTCGAACCTCAGCTGCGCAGCCCGAGGTCAACCAGGTACCCAAGTCTCAGAACATCAAGAGCAGATAACCGCAGATGACGCAGATGAGCGCAGATAGAGCGAAAGACGAGAGCCGAACGTAGAGGCCGAGCGCTTCGCCAATGCCCCATGGCTTGGTTGGGGATGGCGGCTACGTACTAAAGCTCTTGGCGCCAGACGATGATTTCGAGCGAGGTGTGATTCGGCACGGGTCTGGGTCCAAAGACAATTGTGATAGCAACACCTGGCTCCAACCCCGGCACGTTCTGGGAACTCGCGCGGACGATGTCAGCGCCGGCCGCTAGCGCTGCGAGAGCATCCTTGTTCGAAGGCGAGTCAAGGCAGCCCAACGCATCCCTTGCGTTGTATGCGCCGAACTCCCAGGACGTGTGCTCGATGAGGTAGCTGCAGAACTGTATGCCCGGACCGTAGCCCTCGTGGGTGCATCGGTGCGTGTTGATCGCCCCGGGGGTTTCACCTCCCCAACCGCCGACCAGAACCACCGAATGCATTTCTACGCCATCTCCGCACATATCGGATGCTGCCGCTTCCAGTTGGCCACCGAACAACCAGTCGTTGCCAATGCGAAGACGAGGATTGCCAGCAATCGAGCCGATGTTGTCGCCATGACCTCTCGCACGCTCGCAGCCGATCGATCAACCATAGCATCGCGGAAACACCATCTGGAGACCGCCGTGATCGTTCCTCCACTGTTGGGAGTGATCTGTCTCAGTGCCGGGCTGCTGGCAGCGCCGGTCGTCGCGGCCGAGACGATGAACGCGGTACAGATTGACCGCTTCGGGGCGCACGATGTGCTGGTGCACCAATCGCTGCCGCGCCCTGTACCGGCTGCTGGCGATATGCTGGTGCGGGTGCACGCGGCCGGGATCAATCCGGTCGATGCGCATGTCCGCGGCGGTCATGCTCGCGGCTTCATCGACGTTGAGCTACCGCACGTGCCGGGCTACGACCTCAGCGGTGTGGTCGTGGAGGTCGGTGCGGACGTGGTGGGTTTCGCGCGCGGTGACGAGGTATACGCCATGCTCGATCTGACCCGCGGCGGCAGCTATGCCGAGTATGCGATCGTCAAGCCTGCTGAGGCGGCGCCGAAGCCCGAGCGCCTGACGCATCTGGAGGCCGCCTCACTGCCACTGGTAAGTCTCACCGCGTGGCAGGCCCTGTTTGACACCGCCAAGCTTTCCGCTGGCCAGACCGTACTGATCCATGGCGGATCCGGCGGTGTCGGCTCGGTGGCGATCCAGCTCGCCAAAGCCCGCGGAGCCCGGGTGATCACTACCGCGTCTGCGCACAATCATGACTTCGTGCGCTCACTCGGCACGGATATCGCAGTCGACCACCGCAATGAGCGCTTCGAGGATGTCGCCAGCGACGTCGATGTCGTGCTCGACGTCATTGGTGGGCAGACCCAGGAACGTTCCTTGCAGGTCTTGCGGGAGGGCGGCGTACTGGTCTCCCTGGTAGGCCTGGGGGAGGCGGCCGACAAGGCTCCCCGCGGGATCAAGGCGGTGGGCATTCTGGTCCGGCCCGATGCCGGACAATTGCGCGAAATTGCCGCGCTCGTCGACGCTGGCAAGCTGCGTCCGCAGGTATCACAAACCCTGCCACTGGCGGAAGCCATCGACGCACACAAGCAGATCGAGACCGGTCACACGCGTGGCAAGGTGGTGCTGGAAGTGCTTCGCTGATGGGTGGCTTCGCAGCGCGGGGATTGTCAGGTTTTGCCAGGTCGGGGATAGCCGACCAACTTCAGGAGAATGAAATGAGACTGCGGGTGATGACGACCACACTCTGCCTGCTGACGGGTCTTTATGTCGCGAGCCCCGCGACGGCAGCCGATGCAGCGGACGCGCAGGCGATCCGCACCGCAGCTCTCGACTACATCGAGGGCTGGTACAGCGGAAACGCCGAGCGCATGGCTATTGCAGTGCATCCCGAACTCGCCAAGCGGATCGTGCTGCAGCGCAATGGCGCAAGCGTGCTGCTGGCGATGACGACGCAGGAGCTGATCGACGACACCGGAAAAGCCGAAGGCAGCCGCACGCCGCCGCAGCGGCAGCGTACAGATGTCACTGTACTCGATGTCTTCGGGGGCACCGCCAGCGTACGTGTCGATGCCGGAGACTGGGTCGACTACATGCACCTGGCGCGGTGGGAGGGTGAATGGAAAATCGTCAACGTGCTATGGGAGCTGCGCCCAGCTGGCGACTGATGAGGCGGCAGCTGGCGAATCAGGTCATCGCAGCGGGGCCAGTTGCTGTCGCGCCCAGCCCAGGCTGGCCAGCAATCGAATCGTCACCACCAGGTACCACAGCCCAACCAGAGGGCCGACGTCGACCAGCCCGGCAGTGTCGGGTGGCTCCGGAAACGTAGCGATGTTCAGAACGAGCAGCAGCAGTCCGATCAGCAGGCCCGGCAACGCATATGGCCAGCCGAAGCGAGGGTGGCGAAGCATCGCGTACCCGAAAAGCACCGTGCCGACTCCTACGTAAACTTCCCAGGCGACGTCGAGCCCTTGCCAGATCCCCACCATGTCGCCGAGTGATTCCGGCGCGCGATGGCGTACTGCCAGTTGCACCAGCAGCATGGCGGTAAGCAGTCCACCGGCCACCACGTTGTGGAATGCGCCAAGGGCCGAAGCAACGGGACGACCGCCCATTCGCAGCAGCTGATGCAGCCCCAGACTGGCGGTACCAATAGCTGGTCCCAGGAAGGCGGCAAGCGCAACGCTCATCACGAACGGCGCTCCGGGGGTGAAGATCAGCAAGGGATAGAAAAGGCTGGCACAAAGCCCGCCGACCACGCCTGCCTTCATCCAGGCGAGGCTTTCCTCGACGTTCGTCGTCATCTGCTTGTTCCGGATTCGTATAAAACAGCTTGATACAAGCCATATGCCAATGCGTTAAGGCAATCGCTTCAAGCGCTTACCACCACGGGGAGCACCGAATGGGCGTCCGCTGTGCGAGCGAAGCAGAGCCAGGATCCTGCCGTTGCACCCGCAGCCGACGTCGAGCGCAGCACCGCTGGTGCACGCCAGGAAGCCGAGCGCGCGCCGGTGCTGTGCGATGCCGTTGCTGTTGTCAAAGCCCGCATCGCTCCAGCGCGACGCGATGCGGTCATAGCTTTGTGCAACTTCAGTCGGGCGCATGGTCTCCCGCGGGCTCGTTGGCCAATGGCATACCGGTGCCTGGACGCCAGGTCGCGCGCTTGAGTCGACCGTGGATGCCGATTTGCTTCCGGACTTCAGCCCTCGCCGGCCTCAGCCATCGCCGCATCGCGGCGGGCCTTGAACTCGGAGCCTTCGAGCCACTGCGGCCAACCGTCGCTGTCGGCGACCCGGCGGCCGACCTCAAACAGCAGCTGCAGGTCTTCGGCCGCACCGCGCAGATCCCAGTCCGGGGAGTACTCGTCGGATGGCTTGTGATAGCGGTTGGTGGTGTAGTCCAGTGCCATCTGACGGCCGTATTCCTCGCCCTTCTCGCGATGGTCAAAGCCGCCCTTGGCGTACAGCGCCGGCACGCCGACCTTGGCGAAGTTGAAGTGGTCGGAACGGTAGTAAAAGCCGTTCTGCGGCGTCGGCTCCTGCACCACGGTGCGGTTCTGGGCGGCGGCGGCGTCGCGCAGCACGTTCTCCAGCTCCGAGCTGCCGTAGCCGACGACGACCACGTCATTGGTCGGGCCGATGACCGGCAGCGCGTCCATGTTGATGTTGGCGGCGGTCTTGGTCAGCGGGTAGATCGGGTTCTCGGCGTACCAGCGCGAGCCCAGCAAGCCCGATTCTTCCAGCGTAACGGCGAGGAACAGGATCGAACGGGCCGGGGCTTCGGACTCGCTGGTGAAGGCCTCGGCGATCTCGAGCATGCCGGCAATGCCGGTCGCGTTGTCGATCGCACCGTTGTAGATGTTGTCGGTCGGGTCGCCGAAGGTGCGGCCCAGGTGATCCCAGTGGGCGGTGTAGATGATCAGCTCATCCGGTCGGCTGCTGCCCTTGAGCAGTCCCATCACGTTCGGGCTGCTGGACTCGCGCACCGAGCTGGTCAGCTTGACCGAAGCCTTGCCGTCCAGACTGAAGGACTGAAAACCGCGCGCGTTGGCGGTCGGCCGGACCGCGTCGAAATCCTTGCCGGCGGCGGCAAACAGCGCCTGGGTGCTCTCCAGCGTGAGCCAGCCCTGGACGTTGACGACCGGGTCGGAACTCTCGCCGCGGGGCAGGTCGAGTTCCGGTCCACCCCAGCTGTTGCGGACCACTTCCCATGGATAGGAGGCGGCTTCGGTTTCGTGCACGATCAGGCAGGCGGCCGCGCCCTGGCGCGCGCATTCCTCATACTTGTAGGTCCAGCGGCCGTAGTAGGTCATCGCCTTGCCCTTGAACAGATCGGCGTCGTTGCTGCCGAAACCCGGATCGTTGACCAGCACGATCACCGTCTTGCCCTTGGCGTCGATGCCGGCATAGTCGTTCCAGTCGTATTCCGGAGCCACTACACCGTAGCCGGCGAAGACCACCTCGCTGTCGGTCACGGACACTTCCGGCACGGTCTGGCGCGAGCCGACCATTGCCTGGGTGCCTTGAGCCAGCGTCATTTCGGTGTCGCCGATGCTGATCGTCAGCGGCTCGACGATCTCGGTGCGGATCTCGATCATCGGCACGTCCTGGGTCCAGCTGCCCTTATTGCCAGGCTCCAGGCCGAGCCGCTCGAACTCGCTGATCAGGTAGGCAACGGTGAGCTTCTCACCCTTACTGCCCGGCGCGCGCCCCTCGAAGACATCGTCGGAAATCAGCGCGATCTGCGCCGCCAGATCCTCAGCGGTGATTGCCGCGGTAGTGGCGGCACGCTCGGGAATGCCGGCCAGCGGCGAGGCATCGGTGGCATCAGAGGCATCAGTGGTCGTCGGCGCTGGCGCCGGACCGGGGCCGGTGGCCTGCTGTTCCTGACCACAGGCGGCCAGCAGCAGAGCCAACGACAGGAAAATGGGGGTTCGCATGGGCGACTCCGTGGATGATCGAGCGGCCAAGCATAGCAAGGGCGGCGGCTGGGGGTGCGAGTCGAGGTGATGGCGCGTCAATGGCCGCGTCGGGAGTCGGGAGTTGGGAGTCGGGAGTGCGCATCGGCTAGAGGTTCGCTCTTGCTGTTGTCGCGGCATGCCGGTTATCGGCGTCCGCGCGCTGTTACTTTCCGCCAACCGCAGTGCCACCGCTCTGGCTTTCGTTCTGGCTTCGCCCTCGCTCTTACTCCCGACTCCCGACTCCCGACTCCCGACTCCCGACTCCCGACTTCGCTCCGGCCAATCGGCGCTGAATCACCTCGACTCGCACCCCACACCCCGGGTGCGAGTCAAACTGATGTGGACTGAGGTCGTCGCGGCTTCTCTACTCGTACTCAGTGCAACGGTACTCGTACTCGTACTCGAAACAGGCGCGATGGCAACGCTGTCTGCACGGCTTATGGCGCTTCCTGGGTGCGCCGGCATCTTGGTTTATGGGTTCTCGAAAGCACGAACCCTGGCCGAGTCTGTCGAAAAAAGCCGAGTACGAGTACGAGTACCGC
>JBGTIE010000289.1:0-1897 GCA_041745855.1 Lysobacterales bacterium
GGCGCACCCAGGAAGCGCCATAAGCCGTGCAGACAGCGTTGCCATCGCGCCTGTTTCGAGTACGAGTACGAGTACCGTTGCACTGAGTACGAGTAGAGAAGCCGCGACGACCTCAGTCCACATCAGTTTGACTCGCACCCAGGCAAGTGTTCGCTATCAGTCAGCATCGCCCAGTACCTTAACCTGGTCGACTGGACCGGTCGGACGATGCATCCCAACAAGCGCGGCAGAATCAATCCCGAGCGCCCGCTGATCCTTGATCGCCTCGGCCTGACCGACCGCAGCTGGACCAACCAGGTCAAGGCGACGGAGAGCGAGTACTACCGAGCGATCGGCGCGGCCGAATCGCTGATCGACTACGCCAAGCAGATTGGCCAGCACTGGATGCAGGGCATCGGCGTGGCCCGAGAACTCTGCAAGATGAGACCGAAGCCGGGCTGATCTGCCCGGAAGCCCCTCGTATCCTCCGCCAGCCGATCGGTTGGCGGGCAGGTGTGGGAAGAATCCGGCCCGAACCACCGAAAAGCGGTCGAACGACCCGATTCGGGCTCTCCTAGCCGCGCGAAACCCCAAGTTCAGCGTTGCAACCGACCGAACAAGGCCGCAGCCGGGGCTGACCCAGAAAAGTTCGCCTGTCCCGCCGCTTTCAGCCATCGGCTTACAGACAACAGCCGCAACCCGCGCCAGGCTGTGCGCATGGCCACTGCCCGCTCCACCATCGTACCGCTTGGTTCCCCCGGCTCCTACCACTGCGTCTCGCGCTGTGTCCGCCGGTCGTTCCTGTGCGGCGAGGACAAACTGACTGGACGCAACTTCGACCACCGCCGTGAATGGATTGTCGAGCGAATGAGCGAGCTGGCGCAGATCTACGCGGTGCGGGTGCTGGCCTTCTCGGCCATGAGCAATCATATGCACCTGGCGCTGCAGTTCGATCCGGCGTGGGTCGAGGCCTGGACCGATCAGGAAGTCGCCGAACGCTGGAACCGACTCTTCCCCAAGGCGAAAATGACTGAAGCGCAGCAGGCCGTTCGTATCCAGTCCTGGCTGGCGCAGGAGGGCAAGATCGCCAACATGCGCGAGCGGCTGGCGTCGGTCAGCGAGTTCATGAAGTACCTCTCCCAGCCGATTGCCCTGCGAGCCAACATCGAAGACGACTGCAAAGGCAAGTTTTGGGAGAGTCGTTTCAAGTGCCAGCGGTTGCTGGATGAAGCCGCGGTACTGTCAGCAATGGTCTACGTCGATCTGAACCCGGTCCGCGCGGCGATGGCGCAGGATCTGGAGGACAGCCACTACACCTCGATCCAGCAACGCATCCGAGAGACTGCACGAAAGCTCGGCAACGGAGGCGATCAGCTTGAAGCGGTCGTCGGCGTCCCCGGCACCGGCTCTCTCTCGATCAGCATCGCCCAATACCTCAACCTGGTCGACTGGACTGGACGCCAGATGCATCCGGGCAAGCGGGGCAAGATCGACCCCGAAAGGCCGCGAATCCTCGACCGACTCGGCTTGACCGATCGCAGCTGGACCACTCAGGTCAAGGCGACCGAAAGCGACTTCTACCGCGTCATCGGAGCGGCCGAATCGATCATCGACCACGCGAAACGGGTCGGTCAGCGTTGGTTTCAGGGCTTGGGTGTCGCACGCGAGCTCTGCAAGATGAGACCGAAACCGGGCTGAGCTGCCCGAAAGGCCCCGAAAGCCCCGCCAGCCGATCGGTTGGCGGGCACCCGTGGCGGGAACTCGCAAAAACTGACGCCAGATCGCCGGAACGCGATCGAACCGCGCCACAGCAACCCTGAAAACTGCCAGCAATCCCCGCCTCGCAGCGCATACCGCTCATACGCGCCGGTCATCGAAGATGGCTCGGGAAAATCCGTGTGTCCCCGGTTCTTCCTTA
>JBGTIE010000290.1:0-1558 GCA_041745855.1 Lysobacterales bacterium
GCGGCGGCGAATCGGTCGGCAGCGCCCGCGCGCTGGCTGCCCTGATTCCACAGCCGGCCCTGCATGCGGCCCTGATCATGCTCGACGAAAGCCGGTTTGCTGCGCAAACGCAGCGCTGGAACGGCCAGGCGCTGATCGCCCAGATCGATGCCCTGCGACCACAGAAGTCCTTCGCTGGCTCGCGCCACGCCGGGGAGGAACTGCCGCCGCTGTATCCAAGGCCATGAACCGCGGTCGCCACCGGTTGTTGGAGCAACCGTGGCTGACCCGGCTGGCCGCCTTGCTGATCGGCTTCGCCCTTGTCGCCACCGTGCTCGGGCCGATCGGCATGCGAATGCTGGCGGACCGACAACGCGACGCGGTCGCCGCCACCGAGTTTCATGAACAGCAACGGGCGCGCATGAACTCGTTGCGCGAAGCCGGCGCGGCGAGCTGGTTGACCTACTGCCAGAGCCAGTGGAGCAAGCAATTTGATCTGACGGCGCAACCGCAAGCCGTCGGCTGGCTTCGAACCCAGGGCGTGTGGGGCTACTACTACGAAGGCGCCGATCGCCGCAGTTTGCGGCTGTACAGCTGTTCCGCCAACGGCGTGGCCAAGGGTCCGCGTGTGAGCCATCCGCTGGTCCATGCACTGCCGCTGGAGCGCGAGGAAGAAGCGCCGCAGGAAGACTACTTCGGCTGGATGGACGCACTCGACGCGTTGCCCGATGCGGCCCACTCCGAAGGCAGGGGCGAGGTCGCGATCGAACTGCTGCGTCATCCGGTCGATGGAAGTGTGCTGCGGCGCACCTGGTCAATCGGCGGGGCAGAACATGGACCAACGGCCGGCCCGCGCGTGCACAGCGAGGGTGAACCCTTTGCGCTGCTGCTGGAACGCGTGCCGCTGCAGGTTGCCACCGAGTTACGGCCGCCACCGCTCGAATCCCTGCAGTCCAGGCGCTGGACCGAGGTGCCGCTGGAAGCGATCGACATCGTTGCCGCTCACGCCCTGCCCGGCAGCAAGATCGTGGAAGTCAAGATCGAGCCAGACCGCATCCACGCCCAGATCGGCGGCCAGATACCGGCCTTCGACGGTCACCCGCCGGCACCCTTCGGTGCGCTTGATTTCGACGAATACGGCATCGCCGATCGCACCTGGTGGTACCCGTATCGTGAGTCCGGCTTCGGCTGCGCCGAGGGCCTCACGCCGGACGAGCTCAGGCGCTCGCTCAGCGAGTTCAGCGGCAGGGCCGGTGCGAACATGCTCTGGTACAGCTGCAGCCCGGCCTACAGCGATACCGTCACCGGGCAGTGGCACGCGGCGCGGCGTTGAGCTGCTGTTGCCCGTTCTTCCTGACTCCTCAGCCCTGCCTTGAAATGTCCAATCTCGCAGATCTACTCGGTGCGGGTGCTGGCCTTCTCGTCGATGAGCCCATATGATCGGATGGGGCCGTGGGGATTGCGCCCCACGGCCCTTCCACACCACCGGACATGCGGGTCCGCATCCGGCGGTTGGGTCCGGCAACGGTCAGCCTCTCAACGAGGTGCCGCCGCGGCGTCCCAAGGGACGATGTAGCCA
>JBGTIE010000291.1:0-11118 GCA_041745855.1 Lysobacterales bacterium
CTCGTCCAGACTGTCGACGCACAGTACGCCGGCGCGTTCCAGTGCGCCCCGCAGCAGCGGCGCGCGTTCGGCATCGTCGCCCTCTGGTGCCTGAGCGCCGATCACCGCCTCGGGCGCCAACACGACCAGCGGCTTGCGCAGCGCCAGGTTCTTCAGCGCGCTGAGCAAGCGTCTCGGGTTCTCCAATGTCTCCAGATATAGCAGCACCGCGCGGGTCGAGCCATCGGCGGCAAACCAGTCCAGCGCGTCGGCCAGATCCACATCGGCCGCATCGCCAAGCATCAGCAGCGCCGACATGCCCAGGCCGCGGTTCTCGGCCCAGTCGGCGATCACGCTGGCGATTGCCCCGGAGGTGGAGACGAAGCCGACGTTGCCCCCTTCGGGCGTGGCTGGACACAGGCTCAGATTCAGCCCCAGCCGCGGCAGGATTACCCCTTGGCTGGCCGGCCCCACCACCCGCATCGCATGCGCGTCGCAAAAGCGCCGGAGGCGCCGCTGATCGCCCTCGAAGGAGCGCAGACTCAGGTTGGCTCGGCCGCATACGCTGACGACGACCGCGCACCCCACCCCACGCTGATCGAGCCGCTCCAGCAATTCCAGCGAAACCGGCCAGGGCGTCAATAGCACCGCCAGATCGACGTTGTCGGGCAGGTCCTCGACGCTGGCCAGGCAGGGCCGACCGAAAACCACCGCGCGGTTGCGGTTGACCAGATGCAGTTCGACTCCGGTATTGCGGTCGAGCAGATGCCGGGTGATACCGGTGCCGAGCGAATCGGCGTGATCAGACGCGCCCACCAGCGCCACCGAGCGCGGCCGGAACAGGCGATCGAGCGGGGTGTCAACGATCTTGTCCATCGTTACTGTGTAGCAGAAGCCGGTGAAGCTTTCACTCGTGGGTGAGGGGTGGAGGGGTGAGGGTGCGCGCCAGGCTGGGACGAAACGACATGACAGTCTCCTAGCGACGGCACCAGTGCTGGCACTGCGCCTGGAAGCCATGGCTCAGCTTTGCGAAGCGGTGGCGGCCACGCACTCGCTCGGTGTCGTGGATAGGGATCTCAAGCCTGCAAACGTGCTGGTGCACCGGAGTTGGGTGCGGTGATGGCGGAGCGGGCGCATGTCGCAGATGACGGGTGAGGATGGGGGCGGACGCTAGACGCGCGCATCCCGCAGGTGCTGGCGTGATCTCGTTCGCCGGGGCATGCTCTTGGATCAGGATCTGGTTGCGCCCATTGTTCGAGCAAAGAGGTTGCCGGTGCACACAATGAGAATCAGTCCCGCAATGGCCATAGGAGCGGGGGCGCTGCTATACCTGCTTTTGCTTTGTGTCTCCCATCTGACAGCCCAGGATCCAAAGGCCGGGGAAGTTTTGCAGGAGAATTGGGTGGAGGCAATTTCTATGATTCTGGCCTGGTTCCTGCCGGCTTTGGTTGCCGGCTCGCTGACCAGGGCATGGCCGGTGATCGTTGGTGTCGTTCTGGGCATGTTGATGGTGGGGGTGGATTTTGTCGCTGTCGGTTTGTTGTACCAATGGGACTGGGCTGTCGCCGCGGTCGGAAGCTCCGCTGGGTCGAGTTTGTTGTCCGTGCTCTTTGCTGTGATGCTTGCTTATGCTGGTTGGAAGACTCGAGTGCTGGTGGACAGGTTGAGTGCTGATGAAGCGCGTGATGTACATTGAGAGCAAGGCCGATGGTCTCGCAATCGCTGTGCGAAGCTCGGTCCATTCACGTGGGCGATGACGCCTCAATCTATGTGAGCAGCGATCGAAGGAAAGAGCATCCAAAGCGGCGCGGAGCGCCGCATTCCAAAGGAAGAGCGCCGGCCGCCTCGCGCTGGCTGTTTTCGGGCGGAAGTCGTGGCTTGGCGGGCGCGAGGAACCCGCCTACCAGGGCGAGGGCCATGAGCGCCGGAGGCCGATGGACCGTTTTGGCACGCAAATGCGTGGATGCAAGGGAGGCGTATAGTCAGCGACGAGTTCGTCGCTCACAGACGCCCACCGCCCCTTGACGTGCGAGCCGCTTCGATGTCGACCCGTTCCCTCAGACCCATCCTCGCCGCAGTAGCCCTGACGGCTTCTCTGCTGGCAATCCATCTCTTGTTTGGACAGCCGGCCCTGTACGCGCAGGCATCCGGCGGCAGCTACACGATGCGTAAACAGGTTATCGGCGCCGGCGGAGTGTCGAGCGCTGGCAGCTACCGGCTCACTGGCACCGTCGCGGAGGTCGGGGCGGTCGAGTCGGACACGCCCCGGTTCCGTCTGGTCGGCGGCTTTCACGGCCGGTCAGGCCCGGTCGTCGATTCGATCTTTTGTGACGGTTTCGAAGATGCCGCTTGTCCCTGAGCTGGCGACCCTTGACCGATTGCCGAGCATCGAAGCTCAAACCAACCAGTTGTGCCGATTCTCACCCTTGCTAGCGTGGAGTAGATCATGTCCGAGTTTCGAGTTCTCACCTTCCTTGTGGTCGCTGGCCTGCTGTTGGCCGCGCCGATGCCTGCCCTGGCCATGGGTACCACTTTCACCTACCAGGGTAGCCTGGAGGACGGCGGCGCACCCGCGCACGGCAACTATGACTTCGAGTTCCGCCTGATCGATTCGGTCAGCCAACCCTTGGGGACCAACCTGCGTGACAATGTCCAGGTGGTGCAAGGGGTTTTCTCGGTAGAACTGAACTTCGGAAATTCTGCAGTCGCATTTCCAGGCAACTTCGTGCGTTTCCTCGAAATCGGAATCCGCCCGGCGGGTTCGACCGGCGCCTACGAGTACCTGAGTCCACTGACGCAGATCCACCCTGTGCCCTATGCGCAAAGGGCGGCCGCTGTCTCCAACGGCGGTATCGTCGCAGCAAGCATTGCTGACTCAGCGGTGACGAACTCCAAGTTGTCTGACTCCGTTGTCAGCAGCGGCAAGCTGGCCGACGGCGCGGTCACCAACGCCAAGCTGGCTGACAACGCGGTAAACAGCGCGAAGCTGGCTGACAATGCGGTCACCAACGCCAAGCTGGCCAACAACGCGGTCACCAATGCCAAGGTCGCGGCAGGAACGCTGACCATGAGTCGTCTTGCAGGTGTGTTTTTCAATGGCAGCATTGGCTCGCTGGTCGTTGGTGCGGGTGCCTGCATCAATTTCAACATTCCAGTCGGGGCAGGCGCGCTGGCCGGAGACTTTCCGATGGTTGCCTTGCAAGCAGGGGCGACCTTGCCCGCAGGCATGACCCTCACCGCGACTCGGGTGCCGGTCAATGGTCAGATGGAGTTGCGTGCCTGCAACGTTAGCAATAGTACGTCCAGCTGGACCAGCCTTGACCTGATCTTCATGACGCTGAGGTAGGAGAGCCTGGTTTGCGTTCCAGCCGGCCAGGTCTGGGCGCCGCTCAGCGCCAATCCCACACCACCACTTCCCAATGGTCCTCGGCAATCGGGTCGAAGTAATCGTGCAGGTACTCGAAGCCGACGCGCTGATGCGCGCGCAGTGATCGGGCGTTGCGGCGAGAGATCTCGGTCACAGTGAAGTCAAAGTCGGCCGAGTAGGTGCGGCGCAGTAGGGCGTAGAGGCCGTCGAAGACGCCCAGGCCGCGGTAGCCGCTGGCGACGCACACCTGTCCCATCACGAACCACCGTTGATCGCCCGCCAGTGGCCGGACGCGCCAGCTCAGGCCTTCGAGCAGGCAGAACATTGGCTCGAGAATCGGGATCCGGGAGCGAAAGGATTGCGGCATCATCAGGCAATAGCCGGCGAGATCCTCACCACACCTTGCGATAGCCGAGGGGTGGGTGCGGTTCATGTCGCGCAGCAGATCGAAGTCGTGCCGCACCGTCGTGAAGCCGTCGCTGGCGGCGCTGAGGGGATCGACCGCGGAGCAATGGTTGAGCGCCTGCAAACCAAGGATTTGCCTGACGTCATGATCGTCCCGGACGATGTCGAAGTCGATCTGCTGCATGACTAGATCAACATCACCGACGCTAGGCCAAGAAAGGCGAAGAATCCGACCACGTCGGTGACCGTGGTCACAAAAGGGCCGGAGGCCAGCGCCGGGTCGATGTCGAACTTTTCCAGCAGGATGGGAATCAGGATGCCGCCCAGCGAGGCGGCGACCAGGGTCAGCAACATCGCGATGGCAATGACCACCGCCAGCATCGGAATGCCGAACCAGATGCCGGCGACCAGGGCCATCAGCAGGCCAAAGCCCAAGCCATTGATGGCGCCGACGGTGATCTCGCGCCGGGCCACTCGCATCGCGTTCTTGGGGGTGAGTTCGCGGGTGGCGATGGCCCGAACTGCCACCGTCATGGTCTGGGTTCCGGCGTTGCCGCCCATCGATGCGACGATCGGCATCAGCACCGCCAGCGCCACCAGCTTGTCGATCTCGTCGGCGAACATGCTGATGACCAGCGAGGCGACAATCGCGGTCACCAGGTTGACCGCTAGCCACAGGGCGCGGCCGCGGGTCGCTTCGGCGACGCTGTCGGTCAGGCTGGAGTGCTCGTTGACGCCGGCCAGGCGCAGAATGTCCTCTTCGTGTTCCTCATCGAGCACCGACATCGCATCATCGATCGTGATCACGCCGACCAGACGTCCCTCGGCATCGATCACCGGGGCGGAGATCAGGTGGTAGTGATTGAACAGATAGGCAACATCGGCTTCTTCATCAGTGACCCGGATCGTGCGAAAACTCTCTTCGGCCAACTCGGCCAGCGCCACGTCGCGGCGCGCCGACAGTACCCGACCGAGTGCGACATAGCCGACCGGCATGCCGTCAGGTGATACCAGCACCACGTGGTAGAACTGATCCGGCAACTCGTCGGACTGGCGCAGGTAGTCAATCGCCTGGCCGACGTCCCAGTCTTGCGGCAGCGCGACCAGTTCGCGCTGCATCAAGCGACCGGCGGAATACTCCGGATAGGACAGCGCACTCTGCACGACGATGCGGTCGTCGCTGTCGAGCACGTCAAGGATACGGGTCTGCTGGGCCTCCTCCAGGTCTTCGACCAGATCGACCACGTCGTCGGAATCCAGGTCCCGCACAGCGTCAGCCAAGGTCTTGGGTGACAGGCCCTCGATCAGTGCTTCGCGAACCGCCTCATCGAGTTCCGACAGCACGTCGCCGTCGATGTTCTCGCCCCACAGCTCCATCAGGGCACCGCGCTCGGCCGGGGTTATCTGCTCGATCAGGTCGGCGATGTCGGCCGCGTGCAGCGGTTCGAGCAGCAAGTTGACAGCGTCCGCATCGTCGTCGTCGACTGCTTTCAGCACCGAATTGATCAGCGCCTTGTCCAAGACTTCCTGTGCCTCGTCCGAGCGAACGACGGTCTCGTTTTCCACGGCAAGGCTCCCGGTAGGAAGTGACAGGTAAGGCGGCGTCAGTGCACTCGGGAAGCGGGCGACGTCGCTGTGGGACTTTCGACGCCGCTAGCATACCGCGTGACCACGTTGCCGGGTGTACGAGTGGGTGCCTTCAAACTGTCTGGCTGACCGTGCGGGGCGAACGTGGGATGATTGCGGGTCGGCTGACGCTAATCTTGCGTCGCGCGGTCCAGGCACACCAAGGATGCAGGCATGCGCGAGATTGGTTGGACCATAGTCCTGCTTACGCTGAGCAACGTCTTCATGACCTTTGCCTGGTACGCGCACCTCAAGGAGCTGAGTTCGAAGCCCTGGGTGGTCGCCGCGCTCGTCAGTTGGGGGATCGCGTTTTTCGAGTATATGCTGCAGGTTCCAGCCAATCGCATTGGCTACAGCGTGTTGTCGCTCGGGCAACTCAAGATCCTGCAGGAAGTCATCACCCTGACCGTCTTTGTGCCATTCGCGGTCTATTACATGAGGGAGTCGCTCAAGCTTGACTACCTCTGGGCTGGACTCTGCATCCTCGGCGCCGTCTACTTCATCTTTCGCAGTGAGTAATGCTGCCGGACCCCGGTTAACGACCGGCGGCCCTTTTGCATGCAGCCACAGCTGTGCTTACGCTGCCTGGCTCTGCATGCTGGCCGCCGCGATGCGTTGCCGGTCGAGGTGCTGCAGGTGCGCTCCGGGCGGGACGTGCGAGTGGGCGGGGAGGTCGGACAGCCGCTCGTGTGACTGGCGGATTACCGAATAGCATTCGCAACTGCGCTTCTCCAGGCCCTTGCGGTCGAGGATCGAGATGTGGCCTCGGTCATAGCTGATCAGCCCATCAATTTGCAGCCGGCCGGCGCCGACGGTGACGCCTTCGCGGCGCACGCCAAGCATGCGGGCGATGCGTTCGTGGGTCGCTCGTAGTTCATTGCTCGCCAGACGATCTCCGTTGACCAACAGCCAGCGAGACAGCTTCTGTTCGATGGAATGGTGACGGTTGCAGGCCGATGTCTGCGCGATCTGGTTGAACAGCGACTGCAGATAGCGGAGTACCGGCTCCATCAGGGCTGTCGATGAACGAGTGAATTCAGCGATGCTGCTCGCGCCAATGCGCCAGGCATGGCCTGCGCTCAGCACCACGCCGCTGCACAGGGCCTCGCGGCTGCCCATGAACGGGCAGGCATCGGCGACGCCCTCATTGCCGACCACGGCAACTTCCAGCGACGCGCCGTTGCGCATCGAGGCAACCAGCGAGATCACCGCGGTGGTCGGAAAGTAGATGTTTCGCACCGGCGTCCCGGCGCTGTACAGGTCGGCACCGGCGGGCAGTGCGACCCATTCCAGGTGCATCTGCAGACACTGGCGCTCGGACGCTGGCAGCGCCGCGAGCAACAGGTTGTCAGCACGGCTGATCGTTGATCTGGTCATTGGTGAGGCCTCGCGGGACGCCATGCACCCGACCTGTCCTGCCGGGAATCGCCGGCTGGTCCAGGGTCGTGTCCGGTGCGGTGCACGACGTGCGCAAAGTTAGAGCGCACGCGTCCAGCGGGATATGTACAAAGACACACCGCCGTTCAGTGTGAAGGCTTTCCGTTCAGACTAGCGGCCGCTGAGGCGGGTGGCCGTCGCCATACAAGTCGGCAAGATGGGCCAGGGCGCGCACATCACGCATGTACAAGCGGCCATTGCTGATCTTGTGCAAGCCGCGTCTTTCCAGCTTGCGCAGGGTCTTGTTGGTGTGCACCAGTGACAGGCCAAGGCCGTCGGCAATGTGCTGCTGGGTGAGCGGGAAGGGCACGCCGTCGGCGCCCAGATCGGCCTGCAGCGCGGCGGCGCGCTTGAACAGCAGGATCAGCAGTGTCGCGATGCGCTCCTCGGCGCTGCGACGCCCAACCGAAAGCAGGGTGTCATCAACCATCGACTCTTCGTGCGCGGTCAGCCAGGTAATGTTGAAGCCCATCGTGGGTGAACGGCGATGCAACTCCCAAAGTGCGTCGCGCTGGAACGTGCAAAACACGGCATCGGTAAGCGTAGCGACGCCATGCGCCGCCGCATCGCTCATTTTCTGCTGCACTCCGATGAAGTCGCCGGCGAGCAGAAAACTCAGGATCTGTCGCCGGCCATCGCGCAGGGTCTTGTAGCGAAAGGCCCAGCCCTGGGTCAGGGTGTAGAGCGGAGAATCCGTCTGACCCTCCCGGATCAAGCTCTGATCGGCAGCGAGGCGAACATAACCTCGCTTGAGCGACTGCACCAGTTCGAGTTCTTCGGCGGTGTGGTCGATGAACAGCGGCAACGCGCGCAACGGGCAGTCATGGCAGCGGGGTCCATAGACCGCACCGTGTTCGCCGGCGAAGCGCGGCCCGGCGCTCACGTCGTTCTTCATCGAAACCCGCGCCGGGCGCGTGGAAATGCGGCTCAGTCCAGCAGATCGGCGGGGACCGTACCGCCGTTGGCGGCAATGCGCGCCAGCACGGTCTTGTGCAGCCACATGTTCATCTGCGCCGAATCGGCCATCTTGTCGGCCGGGCAGTCCAGTTCGGCGGCAAGTTCCTTGCGCGCCGCATAACTGCTGTCGATATCGAGCAGCTTGAGCAAATCGACGATCGAGGTGCGCCAGTTGAGCTTCTGCCCACTGGCCCTGGCGCGTTCTTCCAGTTGCGCCTCGACGTCAACCACGGCGATCGGCTGGGTCTGTGCGGTGCCGATGGGGGCCTCTGCCATCCATGGCGGTGTTCCTGCGGTGGGCCGGTCCGGCGTGGCAGCAGCGCCGCCCATGCCGAGCTTAGCGAGGATCTTTCCGAACAGGCTCATGTCGTTTTCCTTCGGGTTCTGGTGCCGCAAGCGGCGGTTGAGTTGCGGGCGACACTCTAAACCAAAACGATGGCAATGACTGTGCGCGTCCGCTCCCTAGGGTGCCTTTCGTTGCCGCGCTCGGGCATGATCGCAAGCCGATCAATGCGGGGTTGCGAGGACGTGATGGGATCAGGGAAGGTTTTGGCGGTGCTGGGACTGTTGCTGACCGTAGCGCCAGCTCTCGGGCAGGCCGCGGCGGATCAACCCGTGGTCGCCCCCGCACCGCCGCGGGCGGAGGGTGACGGGCCCTATACGCAGCTGATCCTGCGCGGGGTGACAGTCATCAATGGCACCGGCGCGCCGGCCTTCGGACCTGCCGATGTGGTGATCGAGGGTAATCGCATCGTTGCGGTGCGGGCGGTCGGGGCGCCGGGGACGGTGATCTCGGCGGAGCGACGACCCAAGCTCAAGCAGGGCGGTCAGGAAATGGACCTCAGTGGCCACTATTTGATGCCAGGCCTGGTCGATCTGCACGGCCATATCGGCGGCAAGGAGCAGGGCACGCCGGCCGAGTACGTCTACAAGCTGTGGCTCGCCCACGGCATCACCAGCGTGCGCGATCCGGGTTGCGGCAATGGCATCGACTGGTGCGTCAGCGAAATGCGCCGGAGCGAGCGCAACGAGATCACCGCGCCGCGGATCTTTCCCTATGTCTACTTCGGTCAAGGGCGCGACTCCCCGATGACCGAGCCGGAGCAGGCGCGCCAGTGGGTGCGTGACATGAAGGCCCGCGGTGCAGTCGGGGTGAAATGTTTCGGTTACCGGCCCGACATTCTGGAAGCCGCTTTTGAGGAGATCGCCGAGCAAGGTCTGGGCAGTGCTTGTCATCACGCCCAGCTCGACGTGGCGCGGGTCAACGTGCTGACCACGGCGCGCTGGGGACTGACCACGATGGAGCACTGGTACGGCCTGCCGGAGGCGCTGTTCGATGACCGCACGGTGCAGGATTATCCGGCCGCCTACAACTACAGCAACGAGGCCGATCGCTTCGGTCAGGCCGGTCGGCTATGGGCGCAGGCGGCGCGTCGGGGCAGTGAGCACTACGCGGCGGTGATCGGCGAATTGCTGGATCTGGACTTTACGCTCAATCCGACCTTCGGCATCTATCTGGCCTCGCGTGATTTGATGCGGGCGCGCCGGGCCGACTGGCATGACCACTACACACTGCCGTCGCTGTGGGATTTCTTCACCCCCAACCGGGACAATCACGGTAGCTTCTTTTTCGACTGGGGTACCGAAGATGAAGTCGCCTGGCGCGAGAACTACCGGCTCTGGATGGCCTTCGTCAACGACTACAAGAACCGCGGTGGTCGGGTCACGCTGGGCTCGGATTCGGGCTACATCTACCAGATCTACGGCTTCGGCACGATCCAGGAAATGGAGTTGCTGCGCGAGGCCGGCTTCCATCCGCTGGAAGTGATGCGGGCAGCCACCCTCAGCGGGGCCGAAGTGCTGCGCGCGGCCGACCGCATCGGCTCGGTCGAGCCGGGCAAGCTGGCCGATCTGGTGGTGCTGGCCGAGAACCCGCTGGCCAACCTCAAGGTGCTCTATGGCACTGGTCATATCAAGCTTGACGACGACGGCAAACTCGGGCGGGTTGGCGGGGTGCGCTACACGGTCAAGGACGGCATCGTCTACGACGCCCGCCAGTTGCTCGCTGACGTGCGCGCGATGGTTGCGCAGGCCAAACAGCAGCGGGGTATCGAAGCGTTGCCACAACCATGAGGGGACTGGCTCCGTACTACCTGGCCGCGCTGGCGCTGGGCCTGCCGTGGGTCCAGGCGCTGCATGCCACGCCGCCCAGCGATGGCCCCTACGTCTTCATGGACGAGGGCGAGCGGGTCGCGCGCTGGGTTTGCGACGGGGAGGTGCACGAGCGGTCGGTTGGCGCGGATGGGAAGATCGAGCCGGTCTGTGGATCGCTCCCCACACTGACGCTGGATCACACCGCCGAGCTTGCCCCCGACAGCCTGCCGCAGCCAGAGCGCTGGGCGGCGCTGTCGGACATCCATGGCCAGGCCGGCTTGTTCGTGCAGTTGCTGCAAGCGCAGCGGATCGTCGATGCGGACGGGCAGTGGGACTGGGCCGATGGGGTGCTTGTCATCACCGGCGATGTGCTGGACCGAGGTGAGGCCCAGACGGAGGCATTGTGGACGATCTACCGGCTGGCGCAGGAGGCTGCGGCCGCCGGAGGCCGGGTCGAACTGCTGCTGGGCAATCACGAGGCGATGGTGCTGGCCGGCGACCTGCGCTATCTGCATCCGAAGTATCCGGCCGTAGCACGGCTGCTGGGGCGCGGCAGTTACGACCAGCTGCTCGCTTCCGATACCGAACTGGGGGCCTGGCTGAGGCGGCGGGCGACCGTTCTAAAGCTGGGCGACACGCTGTTCCTGCACGCCGGCCTGCACCCGGACCACGCCGATGCCGCGCTCGACCTGGCGGTGATCAATCGCCGCTTCCGCGAGGGACTGGGTGTACCCGGCGCCGCGATGGATCCAGCGAACGCACCGCTGTTCGGCAGCGATGGCCCGCTCTGGTACCGCGGCTATTTCGTTCCCCTCAGGGCCTCCGCCGATGAGATCCAGGCCCTGCTGGACCAAGCCGGCGTGGTACGGATCGTTGTCGGGCACACCACGCTGGCCGAGATCCGCTCGCTTTACGGCGGCAGGGTGATCGGGATCGACGCCGGCATCAAGACCGGTAGCGGCGGCGAGTTGCTGATCCGCGACCGGCAAGGGCTGTGGCGCGGTCTGCTCGATGGCCGCCGGCTTGAACTGGCCATCGGGCCTTAGGGTCCGCGCAACAATAACGTCCGTTGCACCGAGGGCGTCCCTGGGCCTCGCCAGCAAGGCGCGCTTCGCAGGGAATGGCCTGCCCCCCCTTCCAAGTAGCGCAACGCCGCTGGCGTGGTCCTGGGGCGGCCGAATGCAGGAAGTTAT
>JBGTIE010000292.1:0-9855 GCA_041745855.1 Lysobacterales bacterium
AGGGTATCGCCGACCTTGATCGTCATGGCTGGGTCACTCCGTAATGGGGGGCGAACATGATAGCCAGTGAAAGCGGGGTTGGTGTGTGTGCTAGCGAACATGGGACGGGTCACCGTTGCGCCGGAAGGACTTCGCGAAAGGGCCCAGGGCTCAGGGCCCAGGGCCCAGTTCAGAGTTCGGCACCATTTGGCCGAGCCAGCTCTTGACCTGCTGGGCCCTGAGCCCTGGGCCCTGGGCCCTGAAAGCCATCCAGGCGTTCTGAAACTTCAGTTCACCCCTCAGCCGGCAAACCCTGGACGGCTCCAGTTCCCAACTGCTTCCCCACCCCTTGCGTGATTCGCCCCGGCGCAGGACCATGCAACTTGACGCACGGCTTGGGGGAGGCCCGCGATGATTCGTATCGTGCTGGTGGATGATCACGCGCTGGTCCGCACCGGGATCCGCAGTCTGCTTGAGCATCACGGTGGCTTCGAGGTGATCGCCGAAGGCAGCACCGGCGACGAGGCGCTGCAACTGGTCCGCAAGCATCAGCCGGACATCCTGCTGCTGGACCTGAGCATGCCCGGAATGAGCGGTCTGGAAGTGATTCGGCGGCTGTCTGGTACGAGCCAGAAGATCGCGATGCTGACGATGCACACCGACAGCCCGTTCCCACGCAAAGTGCTGGAATCCGGCGCGCTGGGCTACTTCAGCAAGGGTTCGGCGGCCGAGGACCTGGTCCGTGGTTTGCACCTGATCGCACGCGGTCAGCGCTTCATCAGTGCCGACATCGCCCAGCAGATCGCCCTGAGCCTGATGCCGGGCGCCGAGCAGTCCCCGTTCGAGCGCCTGACACCGCGCGAGTTCGAGACCATCCTGGCGCTGGTCAACGGCCTGAGCCTGCATACGCTGGCTGACCAGATCAAGGTCAGCTACAAGACCGTCTGCAGTTTCAAGCAGCGCGGCATGGCCAAGCTGGAAACCAAAACCACGGCCCAGCTGACCCAATTGGCGATCCAGCATGGCCTGGTCACGATGATGACCGACGAGGACTGACCTCCGCTACGGAGGAGGTCGTGTTTGAAGATCAAAAGCTTAAGAGATTTCAACACAAAGGACCGATTCCGATTCCGACCCCGACTCCCGCCTTCGTATCGCTGCATCAATTTGAATCGCCCCCGCGCCATCGGAGCTTCGACGCCAAGCAGCTTGAATCCTGCGATGTCCTGCTCTCAAGCTCTTCCTTTGTGTCCTTTGTGTCCTTTGTGTTAAAGGCTTTTGATATTCGCCCCGACACCGACGCACTCAGACCCCTAGCCAGCGCCGAGCCATTCGGGCCAGGAAGGGTTCGACGCCGGCTTGCAGCAGGTCGGCGATTGGCCACCAGCGCAGTTCTTTTGATTCGTGGTTGATGACCGGGTTCAGGTCCGGGCCGGCCCGGATCACGTAGCAGACGTCGTAATGGGTGTGCTCGGGTTCGTTCGCTCGGGCCGGGATACGGTGATCGTCGAGCGCGAAGGGCAGGATCGCGCTGCCATCGGTGCTGTTGCGATCATCCAGTCGCAGCCCGCTCAGGCCGGATTCCTCGACCGCTTCGCGCAAGGCTACTGCACTCAGGTCCAGACTGCCGTCGGCGTGGCCGCCAAGTTGCAACCAGCGATCGAGCTTGCGGTGCAGGGTCAGCAGCACCCGCTCGCCGCTCGGATCGACCAGCCAAGCCGAGCCGGTCAGGTGGCCGATCTGCAAACTGCGCTGGGCGCAATCGGTGTAGGCGTCGATGAAGGCGACAAAGCGCGCGGCGCGTTCTGCGTCCTCGGGCTGGCGCGCGGCCAACTGCAGGAGTTGGGTGCGCAAGCGGGGGCGTTCGTTTACTGGGACGTCCATTTCACTGAGTCTGCTTCTTCGTAGTAGGCACGAGGGCCCAGGGCATAGGGCCCAGGGCCCAGATGGGGCGCGGCGAGGATGGCGGTGCGTAGACTTTTTCCGATGATAGTCTGACTCGGGATCGGGCGTTGCCGCTGGCCGAGCCATCGATGGGGCAGACGCCTGCGGTCGGATTTGGAAGTCGCGGCGCTTGTGCTTTGCTCGGCTTTTGACGATCTTTCGCGCTCGGCTGCGGGGCGCACAAGCAACCGGCGGCATCACTGACCAGCAAGGGGGGAGCATGGACAAGCGTTCTGAGGGGGCCGGAGCGGACAAGCCGGACCAGCCGGCCGGCCATCATGGCGCGCCGACGCTTAAGGACCCCAGTCTCCTCGACGCGCTGCTGCCGGTGCTGTGCCTGATCGTCCTGCTCTATCTGGCTGTCCGGCTGTATGGCGCCGATTCCTCCTACGGCGCCAATCAGCTGGCGCTGCTGTTCTGCGCCGCGGTGGCCGGGCTGATTGGCCTCAAGAACGGCTATCGCTGGGAAGCGGTCGAGGACGCGATAGTCCACGGCGTGTCGCTCGCTACCAAGGCGATGTTCATCCTGCTGATGGTCGGCGCGCTGATCGGCAGCTGGATCCTCGCCGGGGTGGTACCGACGCTGATCCACTATGGTTTGATGCTGTTGTCGCCAGACTGGTTCTACCTTGCCACCTGCCTGGTCTGCGCGCTGGTCGCGGTATCGATCGGCAGCTCCTGGACCGTCGCCGGCACCATCGGCGTGGCCCTGGTCGGCGTGGCGGCCGTGCTTGATCTGTCGCTCGCAATCACCGCCGGTGCGGTGATTTCCGGCGCCTATTTCGGCGACAAGATGTCACCGCTGTCGGACACCACCAATCTGGCCCCGGCGGTCTCCGGCAGTGATCTGTTTGCGCACATCCAGGCGATGATCTGGACCACCGGGCCGAGCTTCGTGCTGGCACTGATCGGCTTTACCGTGCTCGGCCTGACCACCTCGCCGCAGGGTACTGGCGAGGGATTGGGCGAAACGGTAAGCGTGTTGGCGGCAAGCTTCAACCAGGGCTGGTATCTGCTGCTGCCGGTGTTGCTGGTGTTCGTGCTGGCCATCCGGCGCTTCCCGGCCTTGCCGACGATCGCCATCGGCGCGCTGGTCGGCGCGCTGTTCGCGGTCGTGTTCCAGTCCGAGCAGACTGCCGCGATGGGCGCCGCCGAAGGCCGTTCGCATGGCATGGCGTTGCTGGCGGGCGCCTGGAACGCCTTGTTCGATGGTTATCAGCTGGATTCGGGTAACGAGCGCGTCGACGAGTTGCTCAAGCGCGGCGGCATGTCGAGCATGCTCAACACGATCTGGCTGGTGCTGTGCGCGATGGCCTTCGGCGCGGTGATGGAGAAGATGGGCCTGCTCGAGCGACTGGTGCGCAGCGTGTTGCGCGCCGCCAGGAGCACCGGCAGCCTGATCCTGGCCACCCTCGGCACAGCAATCGGCATCAACATCATCGCCGGCGACCAGTACATGGCGATCGTGCTGCCCGGACGCCTGTATCGAGCCGAGTTCCAGCGCCGCGGCCTGGCCCCGGTGAACCTGTCACGCGCACTCGAAGACGCCGGCACCCTGACCTCGCCGCTGGTGCCGTGGAACACCTGCGGCGCCTACATGGCCGCCACCCTCGGCGTCGCCACCTGGGTCTACCTGCCATTCTGCCTGTTCAATTTGATCAACCCGATCGTGGCCTCCATCTTCGCCATCACTGGCTTCCAGATTCGGCGCCATAGCGAGGAGGATTTGCGGCCCAGCTAGTGCAGCTTCCTCGCGACTTCGTCACTGCGAAGGAGCCCTACCTAGGGCTGAGGGCTGAGGGGTCAGAAGAGCAGGGCCCAGGGCCCAGAAGAGCGGCGAACTGGCGCGTAGGATGTCGGTGAGCTCAGCGAACCGCATCAACGCCGAATCTCTGCCTCACTCGCGTCGGCTTAGTTGGGCTGCCCTAGCGATCGACCGAAAAGTCAGATTGATCCGCGGTTCAAGCACCCTCAACTGCCGCGGCAGCGAGTGCAGCCAGTGTTGTTGGGTTGCGCCCAGCATCAGCAACAAGCTGGCATGGGTCAGGCAAAGCTCGTATTGGTGCGACCGATCGCGTCGGCGCAGGACGAAGCGGCGGGTCACGCCCAGGCTGATCGAGGCGATCAGCGGCTGGGGGCCCAGCTCGCTTTCGCTATCGGCATGCCAGCCCATGCTGTCCCTGCCGTTGCGGTAGAGGTTGACCAGCACCGCATTGAAATCAAAGCCCAGCGTATCGAAAAGCCGCTGGCGCAGCTCGGCCAGCGTGGTGGTCCAGGGCTGCGGGACGTGCTGGTGACCGGAATAGCGGTAGTCGGTGCCGGGGTCGCCGTGCCAGCTGGACAGCCGCGGGCTGGCGACTTCACGACCGAAGATGCGGATCCGGTGGCACTGCCATGGCAGTTCGTTTCGCAGGTCGGCCAGCGCGCGGTCGGCATCGCCCTCGGCAAGCCAGTCGCTGCAGTAGTAGAGCAGGCTGGGTACCTCGATCCCTTGCCGCGGCAGTTCAATCCGCTGCCAGGCGGGCGGCAGGCAGCGGGTGCGCAGGAGGGTGTCGGGATCGGACATGGCGGCGCGCATTGGGTGGTCGGGAAAATGCTGGACTGGCAGGCGTGAACGGCGGATGCGCTTCGGGCTAAGCTTGCGCCACCCTTTCGATATCCAGACTAGCCCATGCCGCGATACTACCGTCCTGCTCTGCCCCGCCTGATGCTTGCTCGCATCTTGACGCTGCTGCTGTTGTTCGGTCTGACCGCCTGTGCCAGCGAGCCGACGGTCGTGCTCAAGGGCGAGCGCTTCCGGGTCGAGATCGCGCGCAGCGCCGAGGAGCAGGCGCGCGGACTGATGTTCCGCGACCACATGGACGCCGACGCAGGGATGCTTTTTGTATACGACCATCCGGCGCGACGCACGTTCTGGATGCGCAACTGCCGCATCCCGCTGGACATCCTGTACTTCGACCGCGATGCGAAATTGGTCGGCGAAGCCCTCGGCGTACCGCCCTGCAACACCGCCCAGTGCCCCTCCTACGACGGCGGCGGCGCGCCGGCGCAATACGTCCTCGAACTCAACGCCGGCACCGCGCGCCGGCTGGGCGTGCAGCGGGGGGATGTGTTGGGCCTTCCTGCCAAGGCGCACGACTGAGGGCCCGACGAAGAGGGCTGAGGGCTGAGGGCTGAGGGTGAGAGGTCAGGCTTGACGTCATGATGCGATCTCTAGCCTTGTGCTTGCGATCGTGGCTTGACGAAAGAAGGCGCTTTCGAGACGCTCCTGTCAGTTCTTCATCGATGCGGTTCATTGATCTCACCGGCATCCTCCGGCGCTTCGCTCGACGCTCTTCTGACCCCTCAGCCCTCAGCCCTCAGCCCTGATCCGTCCGCGCTCATCTCTCACAAAATCCCCTCGGAGTACCCCCACCATGCCCACCTTCGACATCGTCTCCAAGCTTGACGGCCATGAGGTCAGCAACGCCATCGATCAGGCCAATCGTGAGTTGTCCAACCGCTTCGACTTCAAGGGCACCGATGCCCGCTTCGAACTGCAGGAGTATCTGGTCACTCTGAAGGCGCCGAGCGACTTCCAGTTGCAGCAGATGCTCGACATCCTGAAACCCAGATTGGCCGCGCGCGGCATCGACATTCGCTGCATGGACGTGGCCGATCCGGAGGTCAATCTGGCCAGTGCGAGCCAGAAGGTGACGCTGCGCCAGGGCATCGACCAGCCGACCGCGAAGGACATCATCAAGCGGATCAAGGAAGCCAAGCTCAAGGTCAATACGCAGATCGAAGGCGAAAAGCTGCGCGTGCAGGGCAAGAAGCGCGACGATCTGCAGGGCGCCATCGCGCTGCTGCGCCAGGCCGAACTGGAACTGCCGCTGCAGTTCGAGAATTTCCGCGACTAAGAGCAGGGCCCAGGGCATAGGGCCCAGGGCCCAGTAGAAGAGCAGGGCCCAGGGCATAGGGCCCAGGGCCCAGAAAGGCTCGCGAGTGCCCGCTCTTCTGGGCCCTGGGCCCTGGGCCCTGGGCCCTGTGCCCTCGTCCCGCCAAAGCCGTCACACCTCCAGCCGATCGAGACGCTGGCCGACGAGGCCGCCCTTGCAATCGGCCGGCTTTCGTCACAGGATCGTCACTCTTTCTTGATCTGGTGGGGGCGCGATGCGGAAGCAGTTGGGCGCGATCGGTCTGGCGATCGGCATGGGCTTGGGTGCAGGCTCGCCGCTCGAAGCCCGCAGCGTGGTAGCCGACTGGAACGAGGAGATGCTGCAGGCGGTGCGCCAGACCGGGCCACGCCCAACCGTGGTCTCGCGCAGCCTTTATATCGTCTCGGCGGCCAAATACGATGCCTGGGCGGCCTATGACGACACTGCATTGCCAGCCATCAAGGCCAACCGCGCGCTGCGCCAGCCCAGTGTGACCCACAACGAGGAGAATCGACGGGTCGCTGTCAGCTTTGCTGCCTTCTACACGTTGATCGACCAGTTCCCCAGCCGGACCGCGCAGTTCGAGGCCTTCATGGCCGAACTCGGTCTGAACCCGTCCGATGACAGCCCGCTGCCGGCGCCTTCGGCGGTCGGCCGGGCTGCGGCGCAGGCGGTGCTTGCCAGTCGCGCCAACGACAACGCCAATCAGGTCGAGAACTATCTCGACCAGGTCTCGCAATCGTTCCCGACCTATTACACACCGTTCAACTCAGCCGATCCGCTGGCACCGAATGCGCCTGGCAATCCGGCTTTCAACAGCAACACCTGGCAGCCGCTGCGCGTGCCCACCGGCACGGTGGTCGACGGCAATGGCACCCCGATTATCGATCCCAATGATCCCAGCAGCTTTGTGGACCAGAAGTTCCTGACCCCGCACTGGGGCAGCGTCACCCCCTTCGCGGTCAACAATCCCCGTGCCTTGCTGCCACCGGCGCCACCACTGCGCGGTTCCAATCGCCCCTATGTCGACGCACTGGGGCAGGTCTCGACCGAGGATCAGGCCTGGAATCGCCAGTTCGACGAAGTGCTGTTCATCAGCGCCAATCTGACCGATCAGTTCAAGGTGATCGCCGAGTTCTGGGCCGACGGTCCGCGTTCGGAGACCCCGCCCGGCCACTGGAACCAACTCGCCCAGGGCGTATCGGTCCGTGACGGTCACGATGTCGGTCAGGATGCGAAGATGTTCCTGGCCCTCAATGCCGCTGTCATGGATGCCGGCATCGTCACCTGGTTCACCAAGCGCGTCTACGACTACATCCGGCCGGCTTCGGCGATTCGCCACAAATACGCTGGCCAGCTGGTCCAGGCCTGGGGCGGCCCGGACCGCGGCACCCAGACGATCTCCGGCGAAAACTGGCTGCCCTATCAGGATCTGCGCTTCGTGACCCCGCCCTTCTCCGAGTTTACGTCCGGCCACAGCGCCTTTTCGGCCGCCGCCGCGGGTGTGCTGACGGCATTCACTGGCAGCGAACAGTTCTATGACGGTGTCACCCGGATCGGCAAGGACCTCAATGGCGACGGGGTAGAGGATTTCCTCGGCGAGTACATCGCGCTGCCGGGTTCGAACATGTTCGAGAGCAGCCCGGCCAACACGGTGGTGTTGCGCTGGCCGACCTTCAAGGATGCCGCCAACGAGGCCGGCATCTCGCGCCTGTATGGCGGCATCCACATCCAGGATGGTGATCGGCGCGGGCGGGAGATCGGGGTAAAGGTCGCCGAGGCGGTCATCACCAAGGTCGGCCCATTGTTCGCCGGCAACCGCCCGGTCGAGGGCGTGCTGAGCGGCAGCTGGTTCCACCCGATGCGCTCCGGTGAGGGGTTCATGCTCGAGTTCATCGACGATGGCCGGCTGGTCGTCTCCTGGTACACCTACGATGCCGAAGGCAATCAGGTCTGGCTGTTCGGTGATGGCCCGGTCGACAGCAACGGGGTGGCCATCGCGAATGTGGTGATCACTGACGGCGCCCGCTTCGGTGCCGCCTTCGATCCGAACGACGTCAACCGGGTGCCGTGGGGCACACTTACCTTCCGCTTCACCGATTGCGATCACGGCAGCGTCAGCTACGCCCCGAAAGTGCCGGGTTTCGAGAACGGCACCCTGCAGATCGAACGCCTGACCAACCTCGCTGGGCAGACTTGCTTCGACTGACCGGGTTCTGGGCGAAGGGCGAAAGACAAAGAGCCAAGAGCGATTAAACACAAAGGAAAGCAAGAGCTTAGAGAAGAAAAGCGGCGCGACTTTGCCGGTTGCTCGGCATGCGGCTGTGTGCTGTCACGTTGACGGGTTGAGCCACTGAAACCTCAATCTGGCCGCCACCCTTGGACGCTCTTCCTTTGTGTCCTTTGTGTCCTTTGTGTTGAAAATGCTCTTTGCCCTTAGCTCTTAGCTCTTAGCTCTTCGCAAGGTAGGGCTTCGCCGAATCAGGCCGGATCTGCGAAACTGGGCCTCCATTCGCTCGGAGCCAGATCATGTCCGGAATACTGTCCCGCCTTGCCGTCGGTCTGTCGGCAGTTCTGCTGGCCGCGACTGTCCAGGCCGAAGTCGTCGCTGAGCGCTTCGAGTACGCCGTCGGCGACACCCGCTTCGAAGGCTATGCGGTCTATGACGATTCGATCGAGTCCAAGCGACCCGGTCTGCTGATGGTGCCGAACTGGACGGGCGTTAATGCCAGTCAGATCGCCAAGGCCAAGGCCATTGCCGGACAGGATTACGTCGTGTTCGTAACCGATGTCTACGGCCTGGATGTGCGCCCGTCCAACCCAGATGAGGCCGCCAAGGCGGCGCAAGCGATGTACGCCGATCGTGGCGTGCTGCGGGCGCGGGTCAACGAGGCGCTGGCGCAGTTTCGTGGCAAGGCCGACGAGCTGCCTTTGCTGCCGGGCAAGATCGGCGCGATCGGCTTCTGCTTCGGCGGCACGACTGTTCTGGATCTGGCCCGCAGCGGCGCCGACGTCGCCGGGGTGGTCTCCTTCCACGGCGATCTGGGCACCGATGACCCGGACCTGGCCAAACAGATCACGGCCAGCGTGCTGGTGCTCAACGGTGCCGCCGACACCTACGTCAGCACGGACAGCATTCGAGCCTTCGAGACCGAGATGAGCGCGGTCGACGCCGACTGGCAGCTGGTCCAGTTCGGCGGCGCAGTGCACTGCTTCGCCGAGTCCGACGCCAACAGCCCGCCGGGCTGCGTCTACGACGAACGCGCGGCCCGCCGTGCTTTCGGCATGATGAACGACTTCTTCGACGAGCGCTTCGGCAAATAGAGCCAGCGCGAGGGCCTCGGACGATGCGCACCGCGACCAAGCCAGGCGAGTTCAGCTACGCCGACTACCAGAGCTGGCCCGAACGCGAGCGTTGGCAGTTGCTCGATGGCCATGCGCAGGCGATGGCGCCACCGTCGACCGCCCATCAGACGGTCGTGTTCGAATTGGCCAGGCAGCTGGGAAATGCCTTGCTGGGCGAAAAATGCAGAGCGTTCGCAGGTCCGGTCGGCGTTCGCTTGCCGCTGGCCGATGAGGCAGACGACGAGGTGCGTACAGTCTTCGAACCCGACCTGTTGATGGTCTGCGATCCGGCCAAGATCGATGCCCGCGGCATCCGTGGCGCGCCGGACTTGATCATCGAAGTCCTGTCGCCGTCCACCGCGGCCTTCGACCAGATCGAAAAGCGCGCGGCCTACGAGCGCGCCGGCGTGCGCGAGCTGTGGCTGATCGAGATCGCCAGCGGTGTGGTGACCCGCTTTCTGCTCGACGGCGCCCGCTTTGCTGCGCCGGTCTACCTGCATGCCAGCGGGCGCATAGCGCTCACGGTCGGACCGGATCTGAGCCTGGATCTGGATTTCATGCAGGCGCTGAGGACCGGTGCATCGCCGTGATGCCGGTACTGCTGATCGTCTGGCACAGCCGCACCGGCGGTAGCCGCCAGATGGCCGTGGCAGTCGAGCGCGCCGCGCGG
>JBGTIE010000293.1:0-6505 GCA_041745855.1 Lysobacterales bacterium
AATTTCGAGGGCCGCCAGGGGCCCGGCGGCCGCACCATCCTGGCCAGTCCGTTGACCGCGGCGGCCTGCGCGCTGACCGGCCGCATCACCGATCCACGCGAGTTCCTGCAGGAGGCCGCGGCATGAGGCACCCATTTACCCGGCTGGTCTCGCGCACCGTCCTGCTCGACCAGGCCGATGTCGATACCGACCAGATCATCCCGGCGCGCTTCCTGACCACGACCACTCGCGAGGGCCTGGGCCGGCATTGCTTTGCCGACTGGCGCTTTGACCGCAGCGGGCAAGCGAATCCGGATTTCCCGCTCAACCGCAGCGAGAACGCTGGCGCCGCGATCCTCGTGGCCGGGCGCAACTTCGGCTGCGGTTCGTCGCGCGAGCACGCGCCGTGGGCACTGCTCGATGCCGGTATCCAGGCCGTGCTGGCACCCAGTATCGCCGACATCTTCCGCAACAATGCGCTGAAGAACGGCCTGCTCGCATTGCCTGTGGACGACGACTTGTACGCGCGGCTGGTGCAGCGGCAGGGGCTGGCGGTCGAGATCGATCTGGTCGCGCAGCGGATCGTGCTCGACGACGGCAGTAGTGCCAGCTTCGAGTTGGAGGCTTTCGTTCGCCGTTGCCTGATGGAAGGGGTCGATGAGTTCGATTTCCTGCTCGGTCGGTTGCCTGCGATCGCCACTTACGAAGGAGCCCGTGCATGGACGCCTTGATCGCCCTGCTGCCGGGCGACGGCATCGGCCCGGAAGTGCTCAGTGCCGGTCGGCAGGTGCTGCAGGCGGTGGCCGATCGCTTTGGTCATCGCTTCGAAATGGCCGAACATCCGATCGGTGGCGCCGCCATCGATCATTGCGGTGATCCGCTGCCGGCATCGACCGAAGGCGCGTGCCGCGCCGCCGACGCCGTCTTTCTCGGCGCCGTCGGCGGGCCAAAATGGAGCGATCCGAACGCGCCGGTGCGGCCGGAGCAGGGATTGCTGCGCCTGCGTGCCGCGCTCGGCGTATTCGCCAATTTACGCCCGGTCCGTCCCCATCCAGCATTGATCGCTTCGGCGCCGCTGAAGGCCGATCGACTGGTCGGGGTGGACCTGATGTTCGTGCGTGAGCTCACCGGCGGCAGCTATTTCGGTCGCAAGGGACGCGATGCGCAGGGCGCCTTCGACGAATGCCGCTACTCGGAAGCGGAGATCGAGCGTGTCACCGACGTCGCGGCGAAACTGGCGCGCTCGCGCAGCGGTCGCATCACCCAGGTCGACAAGGCCAACGTGCTGGAGACCTCCCGCCTGTGGCGCAGCACGGTGAGCCGCCGCATAGCCGAGAAACATTCGGACTTGACGGTCGAGCATCAGCTGGTCGATTCGATGGCGATGCATCTGCTGACCCAGCCGGCGCGCTTCGACGTGATCCTGACCGAGAACCTGTTCGGCGACATCCTGACCGACGAGGCCGCGGTGCTGGCCGGCTCGATCGGCGTGCTGCCGTCGGCCTCGGTCGGTGGCGAGCGCGGTGGCCTGTTTGAACCGATTCACGGCTCCGCCCCGGATATCGCCGGGCGGGGTCTGGCCAACCCGATCGGCACCATCGCCAGCGTCGCGATGCTGCTGCGGCACGGGCTGGGGCTGGACGCCGAAGCCAGCGCCGTCGAAGCAGCGATCGACCAGTGCCTGGAGGCCGGCATCGGCACGCCGGATCTTTTCGGCGAGGCAGGGCGGTCAACTGGCGAAGTTACCCGAGCAGTGCTGGAAGCACTTGCGGCGCAAGAGCAGCGGAAGGACGCGGCTTAGTAGGAGTCCAGTCGCCCCGGGGTCGGTGCGCTTATTCGCGCAACAAACGCCGGCGACCTCGATGTTGCCTGCTTTTCCTTACCCCTCAGCCCTCAGCCCTCAGCCCTCAGCCCTCAGCCCTGTGTTTGGTGAGAGTGGCGTCTCACCTGGGAACGCGGGCATCCCGCCCGCAATCTGGGATGTGCCTCAGCGTCCGATGGTCCGCGGTCGTGCGCATACGGTTCTCAGCTCAGCCCGAGTTGTACACGCACGACGCGCTCCACGGCGGTGAGATCATCGGTGCTGAGCACCCCAATCTTGCCGGCAAAGCGCGCCCGGCTTGCCGTCGTGAGCTGATCGGCCATCGCCTTGCGCTGTTCGCCACCGAGTTTCACATAGGCCTCGCTCGGATACAGTCGGCCGGTCTGACTGCTGAGTGGCACGACTTGAAGCCTGTTCAAGTAGAGATTCGATGCGTCGTTGCTGAGGATCACGGCAGGTCGCTGCTTGCGGATCTCGCCGCCTACGCTGGGGTCGAAGTTGACCCACCAAACCTCACCGCGCTTCACTGGACGCGTCCTGCATCAGGCCTTCCGACCACTCCAGAGCTTCCCGCTCGCGCTGCTCGTCCGCTGCCATGGCCGCATAACCGTCACTCAGATCGACGTCCATCACGTGAGGCCTGACCAGTCCCTCTATGAATTGGGATATGCGGCGCGCGCCCACCACTCGGTAGAGACCGTCGTAAATGTTCTCGTCGACTGTGATCGTGAGCTTCTTTTGCATTTGCAGTTCTCCAAGTTTTACACGTGGAGTATACGTGTTAAATGCGCCAGTTGTGACTTCACCCTCACCGTTGGGCGCGATTCAAGCACCGACGCGAAGCTGGGAGTCGGGGTCGGAATCGGCATCGGCATCGGAATCGAGAGAGGCATGGGGGTGCGATTCAAACTGATGTTTTGAGGATGCTGCAATGACCTGAGGGCCCAGGGCCCAGGGCCCAGGGCCCAGTCCAGAGCCAACTTGAGTCAACCGTGGAAGTTACGCGCAGCCATCGCGTTTTGACTCGCCTCAAGTCGGCTCTTGACCTGCTGGGCCCTGAGCCCTGGGCCCTGCCACCACAAAGATTCTCCGAAACAACAGTTTGAATCGCACCCCCTGACCTGAGCCCTCAGCCCTCAGCCCTGTGTTTGGTGAGAGGCAGTCGGAGACGCCGAGCAAGGATCGATTCCGATTCCGATTCCGACCCCGACCCCGAGGTGAGCTCCCTGGCGGCCGAGAATTTGGCGTTGTCCCTGCTCAAGCTCCGACGCCAGCCAGCCGCAGCGCCAGCTGGTCGGCCGGCAGCGCCGGTGCGTACAGGAAGCCCTGCGCCAGCTCGCAGCCCAGATCGAGCAACAGGGCTGCCTGATCCTGGCTCTCGACACCTTCGGCGACCAGGCTCAGATCCAGATCCAGCGCGAACTGGGCGATGGTCCTGACGATCGCCCGGTGGCGCGCATTGCTGTCCAGATCGCTTATGAATCCGCGGTCGATCTTGAGGCCATCAAAAGCGCTCTCGGAGAACGAGACCAGCGAGGAATAACCGGTACCGAAGTCGTCGACCACCAGCCGGATCCCCAGTCGGTGCAGGCTGGCGAGGGTTTCGCGCATCGCCCCCACCGGCCCGCGAAAGACCGTTTCGGTGATCTCTAGGTGGAGCATTTCCGCGCTGATGTCGCTGCTGTCGAGCATGGACTGAAGGGAGCCGGGGAAGTCGCTGGCTACGAACAAGCGATTGGATACATTGACCGACAGGCGCTGCGGCGCCCGCGGACCAAAGCGCTTCTGCCACTCGGCGAAGTGCTCCAGCGCCGCGGCGAGCATCGCCAGATCGATCGCCGGCAGCATGCCAGCTTCCTCGGCAACCTCCAGAAAGGCCTCCGGCAACAGCAGGCCGCGTTGCGGATGCTGCCAGCGCACCAGCGTCTCGACGCCGACGATCTGGCCGGTGTCCAACCTGACAATGGGCTGGAAGTAGGGCAGCAACTCGTTGCGATCCAGCGCAAAACGCAATTCGGTTTCCAGCGCCAGCCGCGCCCGCGCCGCGCTGTGCATGGCGTTGTCGAACAGCACATGACAGCCGCCGCCGGAGGCCTTGGCGCGGAACATCGCGGTATCGGCATCGCGCAGCACGTCCTCGGGCTCCATCTCGCCGGACTGCAGCTGGACCAGGCCGATCGACGCGCCGGTGAACACCTGGTGGCCACGGACCCGGAAGGGCGTGGCCAGCTGCGCGTGGATGCTTTGCACCAGGGCATCGGTCATGGGTTGATCCAGGCTGTGGCGTGACAGCAGCGCAAATTCGTCGCCGCCGTAGCGGGCGATCCAGCTATCCTGCCCGAGCGCATCGCGCAAGCGCCGCGCGAACTCGATCAGCAACTGGTCGCCGGCAGCGTGACCGAGGCTGTCATTGACCAGCTTGAAACGATCCAGATCGAGCAACAGCACCGCCCGCGTGCGTGATGGTTGCTCGCGCAACTGTTGCAGGGCCAATTCCAGCCGCTGTTCGAAGCGGCGCCGGTTGTCCAGCCCGGTCAGGGCATCATGGTGGGCGAGGAACTTGAGCTCCTGCTCGGCCACACGCCGGGCCGTGTTGTCGAGCAGGCTGCCTTCGAGCCGGCTCGCGCCGTTGTCCCGCACCAGCCGCGCGCTGGCCAGGGCCCAGAAGGAACTGCCATCGCGCCGCAACAGTTCGAACTCCTGCGCGATGATGCGGCCGCTGTCGACGATTTCCGTCAGCGCCTGGTCACGCGCGGCCGGGTCGGCATACCAGTCCCGCATGTTGCGCACTTCGCTCTGCATCTGTTCCGGGGTGTTGAAGCCGAACATGCTCGCCATGGCTTCGTTGACCTCTATCAGGCTGCCGTCGAGCGAGCTCTGGAACATTCCCAGCACCGCCTGCCGGAACAGCAGCCGGTAGCGCTCCTCAGCCTCCTCCAGTCGATGCTGCTGGGCGCGCTCTTCGGAAATGTCACGCAGCGTGCCGATCGACGCGAGCTCGCCCCGATACTCGACCGCGCCGGCTCGGACCGCGCACAGCCTGCGCTTGCCGTCACGGCGGAGCAGATTGATCTCGTATAGCTGAGTGTCGGTGGAGCCGGACTCACGGGCCTGACGGCGGGCCTGTTGTCGTGCCAAATCCTCCGGCGCGACCCAATCGAAATAGCTCGCGCCGATCAGTTCATCCTTGCTGTAACCGAGGATCTCGCCCAGCGTGTCATTGGCGATCACGACCTTGCCGTGTTGCATCAGGAACACGCCGTCGCGTGAGTTCTCGACCAGATTGCGGTATAGCGATTCGCTCTGCTGCAAGGCGGTCTCGGCCTGGACCAGACTGTTGATGTCGAGCACCGTGCCTTCGACGTAGAGCGCTGCGCCGGATTCGCTGCGGACCAGCCGCGCACTTTCGCTGACCCAGACCAGCTCACCATTGTGCTGCCGCCACTGCGCCCGCTGGTTGCGATAGCCGCCCTGTGGTTCCAGCAATGCGGCCAGCATCTGACCGGTTTGCTGCTCGACGTACGGGAAGGCTGGCACCGGCTCGGCACTGCTCAGCAGCGGATCGACATCCCGATAGCCAAGCAGCCGGGCCAGACCGACGTTGGCCTCGATCAGCTGGCCATCGCTGCAGCGACGACGATAGAGGCCCACCGCGGTTTCCATCGCCAGGGAGCGGTAACTGTTCAACTCGCGTTCGCGCGCGACCAGTTCGTCATCGTGACGGCGCAGGTCCAGCACCATCGAAAACAGGTACGGGTCGCCGGCGAACTCGATCAGGCAGCAGTTGAGCAGGCCGTCATAGTGCTCGCCGCGAGGGGTGAGGATCGACGCCGGCTGCGCCGCGGCCATGCCGTCCTTCTTCAGCATGGCCAGGATCGCGCGCCGGCTCTGTTCGTCGCGCCACAGGCCGAGGCTGACCGAGGTCACACCCAGGACTTCGGCTTCCGTGCGGCCGAGCAGGCGCAGGAAATTCGGGCTCATGGCAACGATGCGCGCGTCATCGACACGGGAAATCATGACCACCGCAGCCGAGTCCGCAAAAGTCTCAACGAAGGCTTGCAGCGTCGACGGGGAGGGGAGGCTGGCCATGGCTTCAGTGTAGCTTGGCGGGGGGCTCTGGTGCAGAAGCCGCCCCCGTCAACGCCCGGTTCTCCGCCAGCCAGCTCACCTCGGGGTCGGGGTCGGAATCGGAATCGGTATCGATCCGTTGCCCAGCGCACTTTGCTGCCTACTTGTAAATCCTGTCGCCACCGCCGTTCTTGATGACTGTCCGATACCCCCAAGTCGCCGGCGGGCCAAAGCTCATGCTGTCGCCCTCAATTCCGATTCCGACTCCGATTCCGACCCCGACCCCGATTCCGACCCCGACCCCGACCCCGACTCCCGGCTTTACGCCGCTGGATCAGTTTGGATCGCACACTTCCCCGCCAGCCGCCGCAACAACCCCTGCACCAGCCCATGCTGTGCGCGCAGCTGGACGCGCGCCTGGCGCCAGTCGGGATGAAGTCGCTCGACGACTTGCCAGAAGGCGCGGCTGTGATTGCGCTGCACCAGATGGGCCAACTCATGCGCGTAGACATAGTCGGCGAGCACCGGATCGAGGAAGACCAGGCCCAGATTCAGCGATACCGTGCCGCGCGGCGACAAGCTGCCCCACAGGCTGCGCAAGGGTCGGATGCGCAGACCGCTGCATGCCAGCCCGCC